>CAYRBL010000249.1:0-2060 GCA_964422385.1 uncultured Bacteroides sp. | reverse complement strand
AATAATTTATTCCAGATAACTGTTAAGGTGTCGAACGACATACCATAACTTTCCATACCCTGCACATCTTTGTAAGTAGTGTCCTTCCCAAAAGAAGTATAGTACTTATAAATTTTTAAAGCTTGTGGATATTGGTAGTTGTCTTCATCACCGGAGTTGCCTGTATGATAACTCATCATAGGGATTAAGAAGAATAATATAACAGCCATTGCTGCAAATGCAAAGCGATATATTGAAGATTCTTTTAATTTTTCAGGCAGTAAACTTCTGTCTGGTTTGTTCGATAATTCTTTTAAAGGAGTAACGAAAAACCAGTTTAATCTGCTTAAAAAAGTTCTGAATACTCTGACACAAATATGAGTGTTTGAATTGGCAAAAGGATTGGATTGAAAAACTGCAAGCTCTTCCACCTCAAGTTCCATTTGCTTTATCTTATATTTAACTTCTACTTGATATTTTGTATCAGAAGGAAGCAAATTTGCATATAAATACTTTGCAATATTTACAGGAGCAATCACAAGAGAATAGTCAAGGCAGTTCTTTTTGGTTTTCTCTTTTGTTTGAAAAACTGGGATTCCTATCTTGTCACTTATATCTTTTTTAACTGTAAAAAAATCATTAATGTTGAAAGAATTAGTTAGTTTCTCAATATCAAATACCAGAACATACTCTAATGTAGCACTATTAATCCCAAGTTGAATAGCTTTAGGTTTGTCAATAGTTTGTTCTGTATTTATTATTTTTAAAAGATTTTGTTCTTTAAAAGATTTTAATACTTCATCGGTTTCGAAAATAGATATTACTTCTTTCGAAGCATTATTATTTACGATTATTAACTCAAATCTTGAATAGTTTTCAGATTTTATTTTCTTTATAGACTCAACAAGATGACCTACCTGAGCTCCATTTTCTTTTATTGGAACAATAATTGACAAAGGTATTTGCTTAGCTACACCCGAAACAGTTTGCTTAGGTGTGTTTTTCTTTACAAGATTTGGATTTTGAAATTGAATAGTCTTTTTCATACAAAAAGTATTACTCGTTAAAATTAATTTTTTCTGAGATTATATATTCTGGTCTGTTCTTAACTTCGTCGAAGAGGCTGCCAATATACTGACCAAGAACCCCAATAGTTAATAACTGAACACCGCCAAAGAATATAATTATGATGATAGTTGAGGTCCATCCGCTAACGGTATGTCCTACACCAAATATCTGATTTATGATAAGGAATACTATATAAAGTAAACCTGCAGCAATGCTTGTAAATCCAACTGATGTTGCAAGTCTTAAAGGTTTTTTTGAGAAGTAGAATAATCCGATTGAAGCAAACTTAATCATTTTACTTAATGGATATTTTGTTTCTCCTGCAAAACGTGCTTCTCTTTCATAGTAAACGGGACATTGTTTGAAGCCCATCCAACTAATGAGTCCTCTGATATATTTATTCTTCTCGTGAAGATTATTAAAAGCATTTATAACTTTTCTGTCAACTAACCTAAAGTCGCCTGTGTCAACTGGGAAGGAAACATCCGAGAGGGAATTAAGAGTTCTGTAAAATACTTTTGCAGTTAGAAGTTTGAAGAAACTTTCGCCTTTTCTGGTCTTTCTTACCCCGTAAACAACGTTGCAATTTTCCTCGTGATAAACTTTCAGCATTTCAACAATCACTTCAGGTGGATCCTGTAAATCGCAGTCGATAATTACAGCAACATCACCTTTGCATTCCTGCATTCCTGCGGTTACAGCAGCCTGATGTCCAAAGTTACGAGAGAAGTCAATGATTTTTATATGCTCATCTTTCGAGGATATTCCTTTCAAAACATCCAGTGTTTTATCTTTACTCCCATCGTTAATAAATATCAATTCATATTCCGGAAGATTATTGTCGACAAATACGTTTTTCAAACGTCTGTAGCTTTCGCTAACAACGATTTCTTCGTTATAAGATGGTATGATTACTGAAATCAACATATATTATTTTCTAAAATAAATTACATAAACCAAATTGCGGGCAAGCCCCATTAATAATGCCATTAACTTTCCAATAAACTTATCAA
>CAYRBL010000248.1:0-5448 GCA_964422385.1 uncultured Bacteroides sp. | reverse complement strand
TCAGCAAAGATAAACATTATTTTTTAATTATTTATTATGTTAGTGCCATTACCTTGTAAGGGGGAAAAAGACAGGAGAAGTGGAATTTGATTGAGAAAATTAAATTCGTTCTTTTAATTATTTATTAGTGCTTGTGTTGTTTTAATAAGTAATTTTACAGAAAATTTAAAAATGAAAAAAGAACAAATACAATTACTTTTTCAACAATTTGAAAATGCAAGTCAGATAATTGAGGAAATAGAATGCTGGAGTGCAAGAGAGTTGCAAGAGATTTTTAATTATACTAAATGGGATAATTTTATAAAAGTAATTGAGAAAGCAAAGGTAGCTTGCGAAAAATCAGGCATAATAATCAACGACCATTTTGCCGACGTCGGGAAGATGGTAATTGTAGGAAGTGATGCAAAAAGAAAAATTTCGGATATAGCTCTAACAAGATATGCCTGTTATCTAGTAGCTCAAAATGCAGATTCTTCTAAAAGCAGTGTTGCTTTTGCTCAAACATATTTTGCTGTTCAAACTCGTAAACAAGAAATCATTGAACAACGCTTACTAGATATAGATAGAGTAACGGCTAGAGAAAAACTCACTAAATCAGAGAAAAAATTATCCGGAATCATATACGAAAGAGGTGTTGATGATAGAGGTTTTGCTATTATTCGTTCGCAAGGTGATAAAGCTCTATTTGGAGGTTATACTACTCAGGAAATGAAACGAAAATTAAATATTTCGGACAATAGACCTTTAGCTGATTTCCTGCCTACTTTAACAATAAAAGCAAAAGACTTTGCTACAGAACTAACCAGTCATAATGTGATTGAAAAAGATTTAAAAGGTGAGTCTAATATATCAAAAGAACATATTGAGAATAATCTTGCAGTCAGAAAAATATTAAATGAAAGAGGTGTAAAACCAGAGCTATTACCACCTGCTAATGATATTAAAAAGATTCAACGTCAGCTAGACAACGATGAAAAGAAAGTAAAAGATGACGTTAAAAAGAAAGATAAAAATAAAAAATAAAATGAACTGTAAAATTCCTCAATTAGTCGTAGTTTGTAGCAGTGGTGCTAGGTTTCGGATATTGATAAAAAGAAATTAAACTTACACTATTTAATTATTTATTAGTCCTTGCATTGTTTTTATAAGTACTTTTACAGAAAATTAAAAAGCAAAACTAAAGACAAATTTCATGACTAAAAAAGATGCTCTCAAAATATTTGAAGATAAAACAGTACGTACTATCTGGGATGACGAACATGAAGAATGGTATTTCTCAATTATTGATGTAATAGCTATTCTAACTCATAGTAATAACCCACAAGTTTATTGGAGGGTGTTAAAGAAGAGACTATTGGATGAGGGGAACCAAACCGTTACAAATTGTAACGGTTTGAAAATGGTTTCTAAAGATGGCAAAATGAGAATGACAGATGTAGCTGATACCAAACAACTCTTTAGACTTATACAGTCGATTCCATCGCCCAAGGCAGAACCGTTTAAACTTTGGTTAGCACAAATAGCAAGCGAAAGACTGGATGAAATGCAGGATCCTGAACTTACTATAGATAGAGCTTTAGAACAATATAAGCGTTTGGGGTATTCTGAAAGCTGGATTAATCAACGCCTTAAAAGTATTGAAGTTCGTAAAGAATTAACAGACGAATGGAAACTAAGAGGGATGAAAGAAGATGTACAGTTTGCTAGTTTAACGGATATAATTACACAAGCTTGGTCTGATCGTACTACAAAAGAATATAAACAGTATAAAGGACTTAAAAAAGAAAACTTGCGCGACAACATGACCAATACTGAACTTATTTTAAATATGCTTGCTGAGGCATCTACAAAAGATATTTCGCAGGTTGTTGAGCCAAATTCTTATGAGGAAAATAAAAAAGTAGCAAAACAAGGAGGTAATGTTGCAGGTGTAGCCCGTAAAGAACTGGAAGCACAAACTGGTAAAAATGTTATAAGCCCATTAAATGCTAAAAAAACAAATCAAAAAGATACTGAATTGGATAAATAAAAGAGAAAGCTAAGACAGTTTGCAAGAAGTCAGGTATAATAAGCAATGATCATTTTGCCGAGGTCGGGAAAATGGTTACATGTACAGTAGAAATGAAGTGAAAAAGATTAAATTACTTCTTTTAATTATTTATCGTGCTTATGTAGTTTTAATAAGTACTTTTACCGAAATTAAAAATCAAATAACAATAATAAAAAAAAATGCAAAAATCAATAAATATCGAAGTAGATGCTTATAACCAAGTTATTTTATGGTTCGTGCCATTCCATCCGACCGATCCTGAAGTATTAAACTCAGATTTTGATGACGAAAATATTAATGCAACCTTAAGTCATGGTTTTGATATTGAAAAACCTTCAAAACAAAAATGGATATTGCACATAGATTTTGAAATAAATATTATTCCTATAGCAAAAATCAAAGTTCGTACTTCATTTAAGGTGTCATGTTCTGAAGAAGCTCTTTTAGATTCCAATATATTTGAGAAACTCAACGAATTATCAATAGAAGGTACCGAAAGAGGCTTTTTTGAACAGTGTAAAGCGCATAACATTGTAACTAATTTTACAGCGTTAATGGACGCTGAAGAAATGGCTGCAAACTTAAAGAATACTATGATAGTACAATTTTATGAAAGAAAAAAAGACAATTACTCTAAATCCATTAAAGACTCTGGGACTTTGGATATATCACCCGGCTTAAACACACTACTAATTATCCAAGGCACTTTTATTGTACTCGACAATGTGCTTCATTCCAATAAATTATTCAATCTTAAACATAATCAGAAAGTATTTCATGAAGTAGTGCCTGAGCCAATATATTACACTATAAAGCTTATTTGTTTAGAACTGAATGAAAAGAAAATTAAGCTAAATTTTATGCATGCTATTTTGTTTCAGATATGCTTGGATTGTGCATTACAATTATTGCTCAACCAACATGCTAAAACCTTACAACCTGCTTTTATTGCTGTAGATTTTACCCTTGATAAACAGAATAAATTTATTGAGTATGGTAGCGATATGCTTCGACAATTTCGTAATGAAATTAAGACCAGTGGTTCCAGAGTAACAAATCTTGAAATAAGATATGATTGGAATACATTAATAAAATAGCTGAAACTTATTAAAAATATTCCGAATTTTATTGTCGCTTTGCAAAGCTTTGGGTAAAGTTGCGATAAAAGACATAGTTTAGGAAATAGATTTTTTTTAAAAAATATAGTTTAAATAGAAAAAAAATAATCACAAAAATAAATTTAAGAAACGAATTAAAAAAAATAATACATGAAAAAACTAAATAGCTTTCCAAGACATTTACATCAAATTACTAAATATACTGAAGATTTTGAAGCAGAGGAAAAATTAATCAGACAAGCATTGATTGATTTCCCAATCGATACTGCGGTGATTTTAGAATTGCTAATGACTAACTTATGGAGACAAGGTAAGCGAGAAGAAAGTATAAGTATAGCAAATATGATTTTACTACTTGTAGATGATAAAGAAGATATAAGTAGTGTATATTATGGTTTGGGTGTCGACTATAGTGTAATGGGTCAAACGGACAAAGCTATTGAATGTTATAATAAAGCTGTAGAAGCAGATAATGAAGATTACGAATCGATAATTGACTTAACTGAAATTTATCTGGAAAAAAAGGACTGGGACAATTTAATTACTACTTTTAACTTAATACCAGATGAAAATGAAGATTTTAATATGGATAAATTTTTCCAACAAGGGTATGCTTATTCACAGAAAAAAGAATTTGCGAAAGCAAAAGAACGTTTTGAAAAGTATAATGAAAAAGATACTGATAATTTAGATGTAATATTTAATCTTGGCTCGATGAATGCTGAGTTGGGTGATTACAGTACATCTATTAAAATATTTAGTGATATACTAGAAATATATCCAGATAAAGCTGAAATTTATTATCATATAGGTACCGTATATTGTAGTATGGGAGATCATTATATGGCTATGCATAATTATCTGGAAGCTTTAAAAATAAAACCAAATTACCCTGAGGTATATAATAATATAGGTGCAACTCAATTTAATGATGAGGGTGATGCGAAAAAAGCAATTGAGTATCTTGAAAAAGCAATTGAATTGACAAAAGAAGGGGATCCTTTAAGAAGTGTTTTATATATGAATTTGTTAGTAATACATAAAAAAATAAAAAACTTTAAAGCTGTGGATTATTATCGAAAAAAAATAGTTAATATTTTGGGGTTTGATATTATTAATGATGAAAGCGATGATGATGATGATGAAAAATTATAGGTTCTAGTAAAAAACGATTAAACTATTTTAAACCAAATTGGTAGTAGTTTGTAGATATGGTGTAAAGTTAGAAGTTTTGCGAAGTTTCCGAACTTCAAAACTATAAATTATAGTTTAATAAACTACAAAACCCAATGCACAAGTGCGGCATGTTAAGATTGTAGAAAAACATTATACCACCATTCCATAATCCCGTAGGTATGAAATAATACAATTATAAATAATAAACCTAAATTTTAAGAAAATCTTAATTTAATATTCATGTTTGATAATTATAACTACATTTGCAGAAAATAATTATAATATGAAAAGAATATTTTTAGTTCTAATAAGTTGTTGTATAGTTATACTTTTAAGTTCTTCAACTAGCAAAACACCGAAGAAAATAGATGAGAAATCAAAGCTGTACAATCGACTTGCTAAGGGCTGGAATACATGGAATACCCGCAGCGTTCTATCCTTTGTTTTGTTACCCGAATATTATTCTATTGATTTAATGCTTCAGGATAAAAAGACTGGTGCTATTCTAAAAGAAGCTTTGATAGGTCGCAGAGGAGTAGGTGCGGAAATTGTAACACCAGGGCCTCATTCTTATGATGGTTCCTATACGGAGCAAACTGTTTTATGGAATAATATAAAGGTAAAAGTTCAAAGTGCAACTAACGGACAGGAGTTTGCACTTATAATTACTCCATTAAATAAAGAAGAAAACAACTATTTACTCATTAAACCGAATATATTATGGGATGGCAAAGGTTCGGTGCAAATCAATCCTTCTAATTTCAGCTTTATAAATAAGAATTCTATTAAGACTCTTTATATAAAAACTTCTGATAAAATAGAATTGTGTGATACCTTAATGAAGTGTTCTTTAACAGGAAAAGTATTTATTTCATCAAATGAGAATAAAAGTTTAGGTGAGATAGAAGCCTTTATTTCGAAGGCAGAAAACAAACAAAAAGCAGAAAAGAAAAAATTTGGAGCCGACAGTACATTATATGATGCAATGCAAACTGTATTAGCATGGGACGTTATATACGAGCCTACGCATAAAAGGGTGATTGCACCGGTTAGCCGTATATGGAACTGCGGTTGGGGTGGTTGGGTGTTGTTTGATTGGGACAC
>CAYRBL010000247.1:3677-5456 GCA_964422385.1 uncultured Bacteroides sp. | reverse complement strand
TCAAATTCCAAAGTTTTAAAACTTCAGCATCTTTAGCCTCCCATTTGCGCAACATGTTTTGAGCTTCTATAATTAGAGGTGCCTGCTTTTCGGCTACTTCTTTATCGAAACCTTTAGCAACTAATTCTTCAATTTCTTTTTTATAATATTTATCGAACAACACATAATACTTACCTGCCAAATGGTCGCCTTTTAAACCTGCTGACTGAGGAGTTTCCATATTGCCCCAAAGTTTCCAGGCAAGCATAGATTTACAGATATGTATACCGCGATCGTTCACAAGATTAACTTTAACAACATTCTCACCATTGGCTTTTAATATCTGAGCCACCGACCAACCTAAAAGATTGTTGCGGATATGCCCTAAATGCAATGGTTTATTGGTGTTTGGGGAAGAATATTCTACAAGTACAGGCTTGGTTTTTATAACTTTATTAAAGCCATAAGTAGTATTGTTAAAGTTATCGTTTAAGAACTGTATCCAATAATCCTTTTTTATAACTATATTAAGAAAACCTTTGATAACATTAAAATCTTCAACTTCATTTAAAGCAACTTTTACAAACTGACCAATATCATTAGCAGTCTGTTCAGGAGATTTTCTCGAAATCTTTAAGAAAGGGAAAACAGCAAAGGTTAAATCGCCATCAAACTCTTTACGTGTTTTTTGAACAGAAAGAGTTTTAGAATCAAGTTCGGTATTATATAAGGTTTTAATAGCGTCAGCTATACTTTGCAAAAGGATTTCTTCGATCATTTAATTATTGTTTTACCCCACCAAAGCTCCCCTGATAGGGGAGGGATATGAATAGAGTTATAATTATTAATTATTAATTATTAATTCTTAATTTATTTCCTAGCGTCTTTAAACTTATAATCTTCCAAATGGTAGATATTAATGTATGTATTTTCATAGCCGTTGTTTTCGCCAGTCTTCCTAAAGATATATTTAGTTTGTAGTGTATTTACTTTAACATTCGACAAACAGCCCATAAAATCTTCACCATAATTCATCAGAGCAGTGAGGAAATATGTAGCTATATCATTACCGGAATAAGCCATATCGTTAGGCTCCGTTTTATATTTTTCTCTAAACTTTAGAATAAAATTCTTTGTAGAAGCATCATCATAATCGACATAATTAGGCTCGTATAAATGCATGTCCAGCTTTTGGAAATACTCTGTTTCTATTTTATCAAGATTTTTCCAGTAAGGAGTTGCGAAAAGAACAAGCTTAAAATCATTAATAGAGTTAAGTTTGCTAACATAACTGGTAATAAACACTTCGCTCTCTACTAATGTGATAATAATATTGTCACGGGTGTCAGAAAGCTTAGCTCTTAAACCTTCATAACCTCCCTGATTATAGATAAGTTCTTTAACAGTTCCTGCATTAGAAGTATTGTCTTTATATGCTTCGTTAAACTCTTTTTTATAAAGATCAGCACGTTTCTTTTCAGTTTCCTTATTATTATGAACAATAATTATGTTGGCTTTTGGATATTTCTTTACGATAAACGAAGATATGTTTTCAATCTCATCCTGTGGCGAAGGTATCACTTTAAAGACATAAGGATTGTTATCCAGAATAGTTCTTCTTTCGCTGAGAGGATTAACAAGTGGTATCTTCTGAGCTTTTGCAAACTCTGCAATAGTTTTGAAAGTCTTAAAGAAGAAAGGCCCAACAATTAAATCCATTTTGGATAATTCTGCTTTCTTCATAAAGTTAGCAGCTAAAATGGTATCATCAGGAATATCATAAGTATAAATCTTAACATT
>CAYRBL010000247.1:0-3577 GCA_964422385.1 uncultured Bacteroides sp. | reverse complement strand
GTTTCTTTCTTTTGAACAGTATGAACAATAGGTTCCTGTTCTTTAACTGTAGTTTTTGGATTTGTTTCAGTATTTACAGTAGGTTTTACTGGAATTTTAACTACCTGACCAATCTTTAAAGAATTAAAAGAAGTATCGGATTGCAATAATTCAGCTCTCGTGATATTATACGCTTTTGCTATAGAATATAGCGTATGTCCTTTTTCAATAGTGTGCAAATAGAATAATTTGCCATCTATTGTTTCGATCTTCTCTGATTTCTTTATCTGTTGTTGTTCTTGTGCATTACTTGTAGAAAGAAAAAACAACAATAGAAAAGTTATAATAATAAATCGTTTCATGATAATTATTTTTGAGTTTATTCCCATTCAATTGTTGCAGGTGGCTTCGAACTAATATCGTACACAACCCTGTTAACACCTTTAACTTTATTAATAATCTCATTAGAAATCTTAGCAAGAAATTCATAAGGTAAATGCGACCAATCTGCAGTCATACCATCAGTAGAACCTACGCAGCGTAAAGCTACTACGTTTTCATAAGTTCTTTCATCACCCATTACGCCTACTGATTGCACAGGCAGTAATATTGCACCAGCTTGCCAAACTTTATCGTATAGATCATTAGACTTTAATCCTTCAATATAAATATAATCTACTTCTTGAAGAACTCTTACTTTTTCTGGAGTTATATCACCTAATATTCTAATACCTAAACCAGGTCCAGGAAAAGGGTGGCGACCTAATAATTCATCTTTTAAACCTAAAGTTTTCCCTACGCGTCTTACTTCATCTTTAAATAAATTATTCAATGGCTCCACAATCTTTAGTTTCATAAAGTCAGGTAAACCTCCTACATTATGATGAGATTTAATAGTGGCAGAAGGACCTTTTACGGAAACAGATTCTATTACATCAGGGTAAATTGTACCTTGTGCTAGCCACTTTACATCTTCAATGCTGTTGGCTTGTCTGTCGAAAACTTCTATAAAAGTTTTGCCGATTGCTTTACGTTTTGCTTCAGGATCTTTTATTCCTCTTAAAGCTGAATAGAATAATTCTTTTGCGTCAACACCCTTAACATTTAAACCCATCCCTTTGTAGGATTCCAAAACAGTTTCGAATTCATGTTTACGTAAAAGCCCATTATCTACGAAGATACAATGTAATTGTTCGCCTATTGCTTTGTGCAAAAGCATTGCTGCAACTGAAGAATCAACACCACCCGAAAGACCAAGGACAACCTTTTCTTTTCCTATCTTATTTTTTAACTGTTCAATAGTAGTATCAATAAAAGAATCAGGTGTCCAAGATTGATCACATTTACAAATTTCCACAACAAAGTTTTTTAGCAGAATCATTCCTTCGGTGCTATGATACACTTCAGGGTGAAATTGTATGCCATAAGTTTCTTCGTTTTCTATCTGGAATCCTCCAACTTTAACATCATGAGTACTTGCAATGATTTTAAAATCTGCAGGCAAATTAAGAATAGTATCTCCATGCGACATCCAAACCTGACTGCCATCAGTCATGCCTTTTACAAGTTCGTTATCAAAGTCTATGTAGTTTAAGTTTGCCCTACCATACTCTCTTATTGTTGATGGCTTAACTTCTCCACCATTAATATGAGCTAAAAATTGAGCACCATAACAAACGCCTAACAATGGCATCTTCCCTTTTATTTCTTCCAGTTGAGGGAAAGGAGCGTTTTTATCTCTTACAGAAAAAGGACTTCCTGAAAGAATAACACCTTTTATATGCTCATCTATTTTTGGAATCTTATTGTATGGGTGTATCTCACAATAAACATTAAGTTCTCTTACTCTACGAGCAATCAACTGCGTATATTGCGAACCGAAATCAAGTATTAAGATAGTTTGGTGCATTTTTTATAAATTTTCAATAAATATATTTAAATAGTTCTGTCTCGTATTCTGTTTTATTATTTTTATTATCCTCAACTTCAAGCTTGAAATAATTGCTGCCTTCTTTCACATTATCATCAATGGTGTATGTTAATAAATCTGATTTAGCATCATATTCCATTAAAATCCATTTGCCATTCATAAAAGCTTTGTAATTTTTTATACCCGAAAGCTCATCAGCTATTTTTATTTCAATTGTTTTCTGTTTAGTAATATCCTTTTGGTCTTTAATATTGACCACTTTAATTTTTGGGGGAATCGTATCTAAACAGACTGCAAATTTACCAAAAATATTGATATTTACCTTAACAAATCCATCAAGCCATTTACCACCCTCTGAAATTAGTTTGTTGTAATCATTTATTTTAACAACTACTAGTTTGTTTCTAAGGCTATCAGCAACACTATCTACTTTTATCGATAAGCTGTAATTTGTATGCAAAGGTACATGATTATCATGTACGAAATGTATTTTTGATAGAAATTTATCAGACTTTATTGAATTATATTTAAAATTTATATTATCATACAATGCTCCTTCAGGTATCGAAACTTCAATATCATTATTTTTAAATACATTATGTTTATTATAATAGAAGATATCCTTATCGTTTATTTCTTCTTTTTGTATATTATTAAAATTGTTTTTTTTAATATAAAAAGAAAAGAAAGATGTATTACCTTTAAAATCCGTAACAATATATTTTATTAAATGAGATAAAGTATCTGTCAATTGAAGAACACCTGAATTTACTATTGTATCGTAATTGCTCCACTTATTTCCAGGCAATTTTCTTGTAATTTGAAATCGTTTTCCAGTCTCAAAGTATTCTTTATAATCCATAAAACTATTCACAAAACGAGGCTCTTTAAACGATAATTGATTATTGCTATACTTATAATATAATATAGTATCCACATACATTCTAACAGAGTAATTTCCAAAATCAGATTTAGTAGCATTCATTTTATCTATAGTGTAAATACCAAAATAAACTGCCTCATTAACCATAATTGTATCGTTATTTTTTAACTGAAAATGCTTATGATTCTTATTTATTACAGTATATTCAGTTGCAGTAAAAGTATTTATTTTATCATTAAAATCAGAGCTATTATATACCCTCAATTCTTTAATAGTGGGGGAGATGGTATCTTTAATATCAAAACCAAATACAAAAGGATTGATAGGTTTCTCGTTTCTTTCGTTTCTTATTTCAAAGTGAAGATGAGGGCCTTCGGAACCGCCACTATTCCCTGTAAAGGCAATTATTTCTCCCTTTTTAACTTTAATCCTATTCTTTGGAAGGATAAGATCTTGTTCGAAACTTTCTTTTTTATATTGCTCTTTGCGAAGATAAAAAGTAATCTTTGCATTATATGCCGACAAATGTCCATAAACAGTTATCAAACCATTATAATGAGTAATATACAGCGCATTGCCAAAACCATAAGGCGAAACTTTTATCCTAGAAACATATCCATCAGCAGGGGCATAAACGTTGTAACCTTCCTGCTCATTGGTGCGAATATCAATGCCTGTGTGAAAATGATTCGCTCGCATCTCGGCAAAAGTTCCAGATAATGATAACGGAATATTTAGTGGAGAAGAGAAGAAATGTTGCTGATTCTGACTAAAAACATTCCCGC
>CAYRBL010000246.1:0-5462 GCA_964422385.1 uncultured Bacteroides sp. | reverse complement strand
GGCATACGAGGTAGCTTCAGGTGACTGGAGTTCAGACGTGTGCTCTTCCAATCTAATGATTTTGTTTCCATATTTATTTGACCCCACCTAACCTCCCCTAATAGGGGAGGAATTAGATCAGAGCTTGTTTTTAATTGTTTATTATTAATTTTTAATTGTCTTATAACTTTAGGCACTTTAAGTACTTTAGGCACTTAAGGCACTCTCCCTTAAACCCAATCTTCAGAAATTATTGTTCCTTGTATACCTATTACAACTTGCTTTACCGGTATCTTACGGGCTGAAGCAGCAACAGCAGCTTTAGCAATACCCATTAAACCTCCGCAACAAGGTACTTCCATAATTACTACTGTTAAAGTATTTATTTTAGCTTCATCTATCATAGCCGAAAGTTTTTCGATATAGATTTCTTTACCTGTATCTAACTTAGGACAAGCAATTGCTAATGCTTTACCTTTTATAAAATCATTATGAAAATTTCCATAAGAGAATGCTGTGCAATCTGCAGCTAAAACTAAATCTGCACCTTTGATGTATCCGGCCATTGGATTCAATAAATGTAATTCAACCGGCCATTGTCTCAATTGTGATGGAACCTCTCCGTTAGCTCCGTTGTTTTCTACTTGTGCAGGACTTCTAAAATCCATTGCACGTGATCCGGGGCAACCACCGCCCCCATGTTGATGATGTTCGTGATTCATGTTGTTTTCTGTTAAAGATGAAATGTCTATATTTAAATTATTATTTTTAATGTATTCTAATCCTTGTTTCAAAAAACCTACTTCGTTATGATCTTTCAGATGCTTTAAATGTGCGAGCACTGTTGCCTGTCCTTTTGGTGAGATGCGTTCCATCACTAAGTCTTCGTTGTATGGTTCGGCTTCTCTTTCTATTAATTCAATGGCACCTTCGGGGCATTCGCCTATGCACGCACCCAATCCGTCGCAGAATAGGTCGCTTATCATTCTTGCTTTGCCGTCTATTATTTGTAATGCGCCTTCGTGGCAGCCATTAACGCATAATGCACAACCGGTGCATTTGTCTTCGTCTATTTGTATTATTGTTCTTTTCATATTGTATTATATTAAGTCAGCTACTTTTGTTGTTTTTAAATGTAAAGTAAATTCTTCAGTAAACTTAGTGGTAAGTCCGCCGAATATACAAGCTTTAAATGGGCATTTAGTACAAGCAGTCACACAGTTGAAAGCTTCAACCAGTCCTTCTACTGTTTCATATATTTCTAATAAAGATATTGTGCTTGGGTTCTTATTTAATACAAATCCTCCCTTAGGCCCTCTTTCTGAGGACAAATAACCATTTTTTGTAAGTATGTGCATTACTTTTGATAAATGATTTCTCGAAAAGTTTAACGTTTCAGCTATCTGATTTGCGTTTAATTTAACCTCCGATTTAGCAACTAATATGATGCTGTGTATCGCTATTGATGCGGCTTCTGATATGTTTACTATTTTGCTCATTTTGTATATTAATGTATTTCGGTATTTGAATGCGCAAATGTATAAATAATTTTAATACTATAGTAAAGTATTATAAATATTAATTCTAAAAAAATGTTAATTTGGGATAAGCTTAAGATTGCTATAAATACTAAAGTGCCTTCTATGCCTTAAGTTATAAGAATAATTTATTTAGAATTGTTTTTACAACTTTAGGCACTTTTAACTTTAGGCACTTTAAGTACTCTTCTGTTTCTTACAAATAGGTAGTCAATGTTAAGCTACTAAAGTGATCTATAAATTGTTTGGTAAGGTCGGCTACTACCCCACCGGTAAGGCAAGAGGTAAATGGGCAGATGTTTCTATCCAATGGACAGCCTGATTCCACAACTTTTCCTTCTATCGATTCGTAGATGTCGAACAAAGTTATTTTATCTGAAGATTTATTTAAAACGAAGCCACCTGCAGGTCCTTTTATCGATTTTATGAACTTATCTTTGGCCAAACGCTGCAATACTTTTGCCAAATGATGACGTGATGCGCCTGTTACTTCTGCAATGCGTTGTACATTTAAAATGGTTTCCGACCTACCAATTAATACAATCGCGTGGAATGCCAGTGATGTAGCTTCTGAAACTTGAATTACTTTTGCCATGATTATGCTATTTTAAAGTTTGATTTTTGAAGGTGTAAAAGTATTGTTTTTTTGCTAACATATTTACTTTTTAACAATATATTTTTAATTTATTTTTAAGTAAGTACTTTTTTACTTCAATACATCTAATTGGTCAGCGCTTTAGGAGAATTAAGAAATTGGTGATATTGTGATTTGGTGATTTGGTGAATTAAAGTAATAAGAAAATCATTTTGGTTTATTCCTTACTTTTTTTTTATTTCCTTGTCAAAAATTAATATTCTTTATACCTTTTAAGAATGAAGCTAAAATCAAATATTAATATAAAAGTATTATAAATAAGCCCCCTATATAAAAATAATGATTTTCGAAGATGTAAACAAACGTTAATGCTTATTTCCAAAACTAAGAAACCCATTTTAGCTAACTAACTGATCGAACTTATGGGTGATGGGGTCTTGAGGTCAAGACCCTTTAAGAAATACATTTTTTACTGGCAATTGACCTCAAGACCCTTTAAGAAATACATTTTTCATTGGCAATTGACCTCAAGACCCTATAAGAAATACATTTTTTATTGACAATTGAGGTCAAGACCCTTTAAGAAATGAATTTATTACCAACAATTGACTTCAAGACTCTATCATAGATAGATTATTTACCCATATTCTTACAATCGCTACTTTAATACATAAAAATAATACTATGTCTTTTTTTATAAGAAATATGTTTTTTATCTAGAATTAATAGTATCTTTGTATCTTATTTTTAAACCAAAAAAAAGAATATAAAAACAAATCAAATTATGAAAAAAAAGAACATTCTAAACATAATAAGTATTATTATTATAATTTTAATTATAAGCTGCGACAAAGAAGCAACAAGCTATCCCGACTATAGATACAATATTTTAGGAACGTATAATGGTATACAAATCGACACCAGATTAAGCGGAACCTGGATACACGACACCACTTTTGCGAGTATGATAATATCTAAATCTACCTCCGACTCTATAATAAATTTGCAGATACTTTCGGCTTCTAGTAACGAATCATATCAATTTAAATATAGCAATAATGTATTTACAAGTGTACTTACCTACCATGCACCTCAATTGTGGTTATCAAACGACACTTTATTTTATCATATACAGACTACACTTGCGCCCATTTATGGAGATTGTATTTGTAAGAAAGTAAAATAAATCATTTTTAATACTACCTTTGCAAAATAAAAAATAAGTACTTAATCATTTCAACATCTATAAAAAACTAAAAACTCATATTATTTCTAATAATTTACTTTATGGAAAATCAATCTGAAATACTATTTTATAATAAAGAAGATGGAAGCGCAGCTATACAAGTAAGGCTTGAAGATGAAACAGTTTGGTTAAGCCAAAAACAAATTGCTGAATTATTCGAAAAGAATAGAGTTACTATTACAGAACATATCAAAAACATATTTAAAGAAGGAGAATTGATAGAAGAAACAGTATGTCGGAAAATCCGACATACTGCCCAAGATGGTAAGTCATATGAAACATTATACTATAATCTAGATGTAATAATTTCGGTAGGTTACCGAGTAAAATCAAATCGTGGCACTCAATTCAGAATATGGGCAACACAACGCTTGAAAGATTATATTGTAAAAGGATTTGTGTTAGATGATGAACGTTTAAAACAGGGAGGCAAAAGTACCAGATATTTTCAAGAATTACTACAACGCATTAGAGATATTAGAAGTAGTGAACGCAACTTCTATCAAAAAATAACAGATATATATGCTACGAGTATAGATTACAAACCTAATGATGAACTCACACAGAAATTCTTTGCTACTGTTCAAAATAAAATGCATTTTGCAGTTCATGGTCAAACTGCTGCAGAACTTATAAAAACTAGAGCTGATGCTACAAAGCCTTTGATGGGATTAGTTAACTTTAAAGGAAATTACATAACTGCACATGATAGTAAAATAGCTAAGAATTATTTAAGTGAGAAAGAACTCAATCAACTAAATTTAATTGTTTCTTTATATCTTGACTTTGCCGAATTGCAAGCTTCTAATGAAAGAGCTATGAAAATGATTGAATGGATTGACAAACTTGATCAATTTTTAAAATTAAGTGAAAAAGAAATCTTATCAAATGCAGGAACAGTAAGTACTGAAGAAGCTGCAAAAATAGCAAATGAGGAATTTGATAAATACAGAATTGAACGTAATAAAAACCACTTATCTGATTTTGATAAGGCAATAATTGAATTAGAAAAAAAGAAAAACAAATTGAGTTAACTAATAACATTATATTAGCTAACTATTATAAATATGATAGTTAAAAATACAATCAATTATATAATGAACACAAACCAACAGGTAGCTTTCTTCGACAAACTCAACAATTGTATTGCAAATAATAAGTTGATAAAACTTATTATTAATAATAAAAGAAATAAATCTTCTGACTTAAAAAGCATCATCATAACTATTGTTCAGCTTAAGAAAGGGAATAGGCTTAACTTTGTATACCGTCACCTTACTAAAGATATTACCAAAAACTATGAGTTTGAAGAAGGCATTGAACTTATAAAAAAAGCTTTGAAAGATGATTTTTATAATGCAGATATCTATGCAAATTCCGAAAACATTAATCTTATTATAAACCCTAACGGTAAAGTGCTTTTGAAAACCAATAAGCCTACGATGCTTCCTTTGGCTAGCTTTAACCACGACAGAATTAAAGAACGCCTGATAAATCCCATTGAGAACATATACCTCCGCGAACTGAAGATAACCAATGCCAACTGGGAAGTGCGCAGGGAAATGAGTGATAAATTTAAACAGATAAATAGATATATCGAGCTTCTGGAGCCAGAGTTAACAGAGCTTTCGCTTACCGACAATTTTCATATTGCCGATATGGGTTCGGGAAAAGGATATCTTACCTTTGCTTTGTATGATTATTTGTGTAATACTTTACATAAAAAAGTAACAATGACAGGTGTCGAGTTCAGAGAAGAACTTGTGAATACTTGTAACGAAATAGCAAAGAAAGCAGGATTCGAAAACTTATTATTTGTAAAAGGAACAATTGAAGAAACCAAACTCGAACGCTTAGACATCTTAATTGCATTGCACGCCTGCGACACCGCCACCGATGATGCAATATACAGCGGCATAAAATCGGATGCCAAATTAATAGTAGTCGCACCCTGCTGCCACAAACAAATAAGAAAAGAATTGAATGTAACCAACGAACTTAGCAGCGTAGTAAAATATGGCATCTTGAAAGAAAGACAAGCCGAAATATTAACTGATAGCTTGCGGGCATTGCTGATGGAAGCCAATGGCTACAAAACAAAAGT
>CAYRBL010000245.1:0-5496 GCA_964422385.1 uncultured Bacteroides sp. | reverse complement strand
AAGAGGCCGAGAAAGTACTGCGACGTATCCATAAAAGATTTAAGGATGCAGTGATTGTCGAGGACTAATTTAATGTTAGAAATTTAATTTATGATGGTCTTGGCGCAACTTTCACCAGCAAGCCAGGCAGTAGAAAAAGCTATCTGAAGATTGTATCCACCCGTGTTAGCATCCAAATCCATCACTTCGCCTGCAAAATATAAGCCCTGAACCAGTTTAGACTGCATCGTTTTCTGTTCAATTTCCTTTACATCTACTCCGCCTGAGGTAATAATGGCTTCAGCAAACGAACGAGTGCCCGTAATTGTAAACCTAAAATCTTTTAACCATAAACGGATGCGTTTGCGTTCCTCTGCATTTATTTGATTGCATAATTTATCTCCTGAAATCTTTAAAAGATCTGCTGCAATATCGGCAAGTTTTCCTGGTAACAATAACTTAAGCACTGTATGAAACTTCATCTTACCATGTTCGTTCAAATCTCTCAACAGACGGGCGTCCAACTTCTGGTCGTCTAAAGCAGGCTTTAAATCTATTGCAAAGACAAGTGGTTTTTTATCGAATATTTCCTGAGAAAACTTCCTGCTTAAGGTTAAAATAATAGGTCCTGTCAAACCAAAGTGCGTAAACATCATTTCACCGAAAGCCTCACCCTGTTTTTTGCCATCCATCCACACATTAACCTTTACATTTTTCAGGCTTAAGCCTTGCAATTGTGGTGCAATATCACCTACAGTTTCCAATGGAACCAAGGCAGGTCTTACATTTATAATACGATGTCCTGCATCTGTGGCCAACTTATACCCATCGCCTGTTGAACCAGTTGCAGGATACGACATCCCTCCAGTGGCGATTACAACTTTGTCTGCATAATACAAATAACCACCATAAACTTCCACACCTTTTATAATGTTATCTTCAATAATTAGTTTTTCAACCTTCACTTCTTTTTTAATTTCCACTTTATTTTTTTCAACCCATCTTACAAGTGCTGTAAAAATATCGCCGGCAAGTTCGCTGGTAGGGAAAGCCCTTCCACCTCTTTCGACAGTAATATCAACCTTCTTTGATTGGAAAAATTCAATCAATTCATTCGAGAAAAAGTTGTTGAAAGAATGTTTGAGGAATCTCCAATTGTCTCCAACCTGCTCCATAAACTCCCTCATAGGCGCAACATTTGTTAAATTGCACCTCCCTTTTCCCGTAATTCTTAGCTTACGCCCAGGTTGATTCATTTTTTCAATTAATAAGACTTTAGCACCCAATTCGGCAGCTCTGCCAGCAGCCATCATGCCTGCCGCACCTGCTCCTACAACTATTACATCGTATTTTTCCATAGTGTTTTAGTCTTATTTAAAGAAAGAATTTTTTTAATAAAGAAAATTATTATAAGGATATCTTATAGCATGTATTTTTTTAATCTCTTCATAAAGCAATGCTTTAAAATCATCAATATTTTGCTTTTCAATTGCCGAAATAAATAAGGCTGGCATATTTTCCTTAGCCATCCAGGTTCTTCTTAAATCTTCCAAAGTTAGATTTTCTTTTGTTGAAGGCGTCAAATCGTCCTCTTCTTTTTCAATAAAAGTGTAGGCATCTATTTTATTAAAGATAGTGATTGTTGGTTTGTCCCCAACTTTTAGTTCACTTAGGGTCTGCTTAACTACATTAATCTGCTCTTCGAAATCGGAATGCGAAATATCTACAATATGTACCAACAAATCTGCTTCCCTTACCTCATCCAAAGTTGATTTGAAAGACTCCACTAAATCATGAGGCAATTTTCGTATAAATCCTACGGTATCGGTTAATAAAAAAGGGAGATTTTCGATTACAACTTTCCTAACAGTAGTGTCGAGGGTAGCAAAAAGTTTGTTTTCGGCAAACACTTCCGATTTGCTAAGCATATTCATAATTGTGGACTTGCCCACATTCGTATAGCCAACCAATGCAACCCTTACCATTTCCTTACGATTCTTTCGTTGGGTTTGCATTTGTTTGTCGATATCGACTAATTTCTCTTTTAGTAAAGATATTTTATCTCTGATGATACGTCTATCTGTTTCAATTTCCTTTTCGCCGGGTCCGCGCATCCCCATCCCCCCTCTTTGCTTGGTTAAATGGGTCCACATCCTGGTTAATCTTGGTAATAAATACTGGTATTGGGCTAATTCTACCTGGGTTCTTGCATGTGATGTCCGTGCTCTGCTTGCGAAGATATCTAAAATAAGATTTGTTCTGTCCAGTATTTTACATTCTAATATCTTTTCGATATTTCTAATCTGCGAAGGGCTTAATTCGTCGTCGAAAACTACAATGTTGATTTCTTCAGCCTTTACATATTCCCTGATTTCTTCCAGTTTGCCCGAGCCTACAAATGTGCGGGTGTCGGGTCTGTCTAATCTCTGAATAAAATGTTTTACAGCTATGCCTCCTGCTGTGTCAACTAAAAATGCAAGTTCATCAAGATACTCATAGGCCTTTTTGATGTCCTGATTGCTTTTTATTAATCCAACTAATACTGCTGTTTCTTGTTTGATGGCTGTTTCGATCAATCTGTTTTGTTATTAATATGTGTTATTATTTGCTTATCTCCTTCGCGAATGTGTATGGTCGGACGTTCTATATAAAATATACATCGAAACGATCATTAATAATATGTAAGTTGGTATATCATCAAGATCGAAGCCATTACTGGCTAATGTAGTAAATATTTTTAATGCACTTACGATAAATATTATTAAGAAAGAAAATGTTCTGAAGTTCTCTTTTCTTAATGCTAGGTTTATAATTCCTATTCCTAAAAATATTATTATTAAAATAACTTTTAAAACAGGCTCCCAAAAGGCATTATGAACTTCCCCAACTAAGGTTAAAGTATTATCAAATATACCTAAAAGGAAAAATAATACTCCTAATTTTAATAATATTTCAAAGAATAGGGTTTGGGTGTTATTTTTTGCCATTAATTTGATTTTAATTTATACTTAAAAGGACTTAAATCCGATTATTTCTCTAACTTCTTTCATGGTTTTAGCTGCGCTTTCTATTGCTTTTTCGGCGCCTTGTTTTGCGACTTTCCTTAAATATTCATTGTTGGCCGATAATTCTGCTATTTTTTCTCTGAAAGGAGCATTAAAAGCTATGATATCTTCTGCTAACTGCTTTTTCATGTCTCCATATCTTATCTGACAAGTATTATATAAACCCTCGAAATGTTCTAAAGTTTCTTTAGGAGATACGGCGGCCATAATATCAAATATGTTTATAATGGCTTGAGGTTTTGGTTGCATAGGTTCTGTTGGACCTTGATCGGTTACTGCTCTTTTAACCTTTTTTAGGATTGCTTCAGGAGAATCGGAAAGATAAATACAACTATTTTCGTTCTCTGATTTCGACATTTTAGTACTACCATCCAAACCTGGTATTTTTATAAGGTCTTCGCCAAAATTAAAAGCAACAGGTTCGGGGAAAAAGTCAACATTATACATTCTATTGAAACGATTGGTGAAATTACGCGTCATTTCTAAATGTTGCCCCTGATCTTTTCCTACTGGTACTTTGGTTGCTTTATGTATAATGATATCTGCAGCCATTAAAGTAGGATATGTTAGCAATCCTGCATTGACATTATTGGGTTGCGTACGGATTTTTTCTTTAAAAGAAGCCACTCTTTCCAATTCCCCAATATAGGCGTTCATATTCAAAAGCAAATATAATTCGGTAACCTGAGGTACGTCGCTTTGAATATAGATAGTTGATGCATCAGGATCTAATCCGGCTGCCAGATAATTAATCAATACACTTTTTACATTACCGTGAAGGTCTTGTGGTGTGGGATGCGTGGTTAAAGAATGATAATCGGCTATAAAAAAATAGCAATTATGTTCTTTTTGCATCTTTATAAAATTGCGCAAAGCGCCAAAATAATTTCCTAGATGTAACTCGCCAGTTGGGCGAATTCCGCTTACTACTGTTTCCATAGTTTGCAAAATTAGTTATTTTTTGTGAATTAATCGCAAGCCCCTATTGTTTTTTAACAAAGAATGAGCTTGCTTTTGATTGTGAATAATGTAAATTAAACTCTCGAAAGTAGCTCATCTACCAAGCGTGGAACTGCTGATCCGGCCTTTTCTTTTATGATGGTAAGGTTGCTATGATTGTAGTTTTCCCTCGCATTTGGGTCTACTAAGAATTTAGTTACAAAAAAGGGCACACTTTCCAATAATCCGGCTGCCGGATATACATTTAGTGAGCTGCCGATTACTATAAATATGTATGCTCTTGCTGCTATTTTGGCTGCATTTGCTATTTCGGGCACTTCTTCGCCAAACCACACGATGTGAGGACGTAATTGAGCACCATTTTTATCTACGTCGCCCAAATTAAGTTCCCAACCATCGATATTATAAACCGTTTCGTCGTCCAAAGTACTTCTCGATTTCTTCAATTCGCCATGCAAATGCAACACATTTTTAGAGCCGGCGCGCTCGTGCAAATCGTCCACGTTTTGAGTTATTATGTGCACGTCGTACTTTTCTTCCAATCTCACTAAAGCCTTGTGTGCTTCGTTTGGTTCCACTTCGTACAGCTGTTTACGTCTTTCGTTGTAGAAATTTAAAACCATTTCGGGGTTGGTTTCCCATGCTTCGAAGGTTGCAACGTCTTCAATCTTGTGATCTTCCCATAATCCACCGCTGTCTCTAAATGTTTTTACACCGCTTTCGGCACTTACGCCGGCTCCGGTTAAAACTACTATTTTTTTTCTCATTTTTAATGATAAATATTGCTTACAAAGGTACTGTATTTTTCTCTATAAAAAAATATAACTTACACTTTTGATAAAAAGTATTTGTTTACCTCTTTTTTTTTGTCTTTTTTTTATCATAAGTTTTAGTTTTTTCTTTTGTTTTATTTTTAAGGTTTTAATAATTTTTGTTTTTATCATATTAAAAAAAATATTTAATAGTATGATAAAAACAGAAAAGCTCAAAAAAATTGCTTCGTGGCTCGCTTAAATTATTCTTATCACCTATACTTTTAAATATACCAAAGTGAAATGACAAATATATAAGTACTTCCTTTCAGGTTTTTCATCTTAATAGGTCAAAACCTTAAAAGGCTCTATATCTGATAGGAGAGAAAATGCCTTTTTTTTAAAAAAGTAATGTTATAAATGATGAAAAAAGGGTCAAAAAACACCATATTTTACTTGTTTTTCATAAAATCCTTGTATATAACGAATTAAGTGATATTTTTGCGTTTTGTAACTATCACTATACCAGTACCAACGTTCTAGCAGATGAAATAATCGTTCTAGCTAAACAAATAATCGTTCTAGCTAAAGAGATAATCGTTCTAGCTAAACAAATAATGCAATTAGCAGATGAATTAATCTATTTTGTTAAACATATAATTCATTTTGCAGATGAAATAATCGATCTTGTTACTAAAATAATCGTTCTTGAAATTGAAAAATCTAAAAGTTATCATCAT
>CAYRBL010000244.1:0-5505 GCA_964422385.1 uncultured Bacteroides sp. | reverse complement strand
ATTTATTTATTAAAAGTATTTTAATAAAGCAGCACCTATACTATATATTATATGTACCTTCACCGAAAATTTAAAGATGGAAAACTATACCGATAAAATTTCGATAAGGAATTGGGCAGAAGATGATCGACCTAGAGAAAAGCTCAGAGATAAAGGCAGAAATATTTTAAGTGATGCTGAACTTATAGCTATTTTGATTAGTTCTGGCAATAAAGAAGAATCTGCGGTGGAACTCTCAAAAAGAATTCTGGCTTCGGTGAATGGTAATTTAATTGAATTATCAAAATTATCAATTAACGATCTTGTAAAAACTTTTAAAGGTATTGGCGAAGCTAAAGCAATAAGTATTATTGCTGCTTTGGAACTTGGCAAACGTCGTAGAAGTTCCGAAATTATTCTTAAAGAAAAAATAACTTCTAGCAAAGATTCTTTCGAACTGCTGCACGGTTTGGTTAACGACAGTCAATACGAAGAGTTTTGGATTGTTTTATTAAATAAAGCAAATAGAATTATAAAAACTGTAAGCATAAGTGAAGGCGGTATATCTGGAACTGTTGCTGATCCGAAAAAGATTTATAAAGTGGCACTCGAAAACAATGCATGTTCAATAATATTATGCCATAACCATCCTTCGGGCAATATCAAACCGAGTAATGACGACATCAAACTTACTCGAAAATTAAAGGATGCAGGTAGTATGCTCGACATTCAGGTTCTCGATCACATTATAATAGGTGATGATAAATACTATAGCTTTGCTGATGAAGGGATTTTGTGAAGATCTACTATTACAACCTCTTTTCTCATTGCATCTAGCATATATAAAGGCAACTAATCAAAGTTTCAATTAAATATTTTGATAGAACCTAATATTTGTTTACTTTTACCAATTATTATTCAAATAAAAATAATATAAGTAATGATACTGATTTATACACCTAAAATAACGAATCGTATAGTTTACATCTTTAAACTTATATTTACTGATCTACTAAATACAGCAGTAAAGTTTACGGATAAGCTCGAAGATTTTAATTCTTTTGATGGAGTTAAAATCAATTATTCGGATACATATATAATAGATGTATTGTTTTTTAAAGCTGCGGGCCTCCTTTCGGAGTCTTTTATCAACGATCAAAATCTTACTTTTATTGATTATAATGAGGAGCGAGTTTTTTTTCCAGTTTACCTTAAAAATGCTGCGCTTCCATTCGACGCTTTTGCTGCCAGCTTTTATCTTGTGAGCAGATACGAGGAGTATTTACCTTATTTAAAAGACAAATACGAGCGCTTTAGCCCCAATCAAAGTATTGCTTTTAAGAATTATTTTTTGAAGAAACCTTTAATAAACATTTGGGCACAGCACATTGCAACTATTATCGAAACTAAATATCCCACTTTTAAATTTAACAAATCTAACTATAAATTTCAACCAACTTATGATATAGACAGTGCCTACGCCTTTAAATTAAAAGGCTTTGTTCGCTCCTTAGGTGGTTATCTGAAGTCGGTTAAAAATATAGATGTAAAAGAAATTATCGAACGTACCAAAGTTTTAAGTGGTATTGGCAAAGATCATTTCGATACCTTCGAATATCAATTCGATTTGCAAAAGAAATACAACTTACACCCCATCTATTTTATCCTTTTTGCAGATTATGGTGATTACGACAAAAACATTCCTGTTAATAACATCAAATTTCAATCGCTCATTAAGCATCTTGCCGATTATGCGCAGGTTGGAATTCATCCTTCTTATGCTTCAAATAAGAATGTCTCTGTTTTGAAAAAAGAAATCGATGGACTTTCTAATGTTTTAAAGAAGCAAATTACCTTTAGCCGCCAGCATTTTCTTAAGTTAAGTATGCCTCAAACGTATCGCAATCTCTTAAGTCTGGACATTACTGATGATTTTTCGATGGGTTATGCTTCCGAAATTGGATTCCGTGCCAGCATTTGTTCTACCTATAATTTTTATGATTTGGAACTGGACATAGAAACTAATTTGCGAATACATCCGTTTTGTTTTATGGAAGGCACGCTTAGAGATTACTATAATGTTAACAATACGAAGGCCCTCGACTTTATTAAGCCTTTGATTGATGAAGTAAAAAAAGTAAATGGAACTTTTATCAGTCTTTGGCACAACGAATCCTTGAGCAATCAAAAGCGTTGGGTGGGTTGGCAGGAAGTGTACGAAGAAATGATTAAATACGCTTTATAGATGAGTACTTGAAGTGCCTTAAGTGCCTAAAGTACTTAAAGTTTTTTTAAAATAGATTTTGACATTAAGAATAGTTTAATACAAATAAAAAACAAAAATAGAGTTTATAACTTAAGGCATTTAAGGCACTTTAGTCACTTAAGGCACTCTTTAAACAATGATATGATTAGATTTTTATCACATAAAGAAATTGACAAAACAAAGTGGGATACTTGTGTAGCTAATTCGGTAAATCGGATTATCTACGCTTACTCCTGGTATCTTGATGTGGTGTGCCCAGCTTGGAATGCGCTTGTTGATGACGATTATCAAAGCATTTTCCCCATTACTTCCAACAATAAATTGGGTATACATTATATATATACACCCTTTTTTACCCAACAACTAGGTCTTTTTTCGGTTAATCCTATTACTGAAGAGCAGCTTATGGCTTTTTTGAACGCTATTCCCACTCAGTTTAAATATGTAGAGTTAAACCTGAACCTATACAATATTATATATAGCGACATTATTTCTGTGCGCACAAATCTAAATCATACCCTAAAATTAAATACAACTTACGATAATATTAAAGCAAACTATTCTGATAATTTAAAAAGAAATCTAAAGAAAGCGATGCTTTCTGAAGCAGAAATTATTGCTAATATCAATCCTTCGGAGCTTATCAATATTTTTAAAACAAATAAAGGTAAAGATATTTCGCACTTAAAAGAGGGCGATTATTCTAGATTAGAATTGCTTATTAACACCTGTATAAAAAAAGGAGTAGCTCACGTATATGGCGTTACCAAGGATAAGCAACTTTGTGCAGGTGCAGTTTTTATTAAGACTAATGATAGGATTATATTCTTATTCTCGGCTACTAATGCTGTGGCAAAAGAAGTTTTTGCAATGCCATTGCTTATCGATACAATAATAAAAGAGCATTCAAATTCTGATATTATCTTCGATTTCGAAGGCTCTAATGATAAAAATCTAGCTCGTTTTTATAAAAGTTTTGGGTCGGACGAAGAGTATTACCCTTCTATTTGTTATAACAGAATGGGCTTTGTTTTTAAAACTTTATTTAATTTATATAAAACAGCAAAGAAATTTGTTTAGTTAAAAGAAAAAATAGTAATTTTGATACCGAATTAATCAATTAATAAACATAAAGAGATGACACACGTTTTAGGAAGTCACAATTCTGTATTCAACCAGTTTATAGCTGAAGTCAGAGACGAAATTATTCAGAAGGACAGTATGCGTTTCAGAAGAAATATGGAACGATTGGGCGAAATATTTGCTTACGAGATAAGCAAGCATCTCGATTATGAACCCAAAGAAGTAAGCACTTCTTTAGGTATTGCCGAAGTTCCTATGATTAAGAGTCAGCCTGTAATTGCTTCTATTTTAAGGGCAGGGCTGCCTTTTCATACTGGTTTGCTTAATTATTTCGACAAGGCAGAGAGTGCATTTATTTCGGCGTATCGCAAACATAATGCCAATGGCAATTTCGATATTCAGGTGGAATATCTTTCGTGCCCTGATATTACCGATAAGGTTCTTATTCTATCTGATCCTATGCTCGCTACAGGTGCTTCGATGGTGAAAACCTATAACGAAATTATCCTTAACGGTAAACCAAAACACACACATATTGTATCCGTTTTGGCAAGTGCCGAAGGAATCGATTATCTTAAAAAACATTTATCGGTAACTGATATTTCTATCTGGACTGGTGCTATCGACGACGAGCTTACTGCTCAGGCTTACATAGTTCCGGGTTTGGGTGATGCTGGCGACCTTGCTTTTGGAGCCAAAGTTCAATATTAAGCCAAGCTTATCATTAATCAAATTATTTAAACTTTTCTTATGAAAATTCTCGTAGTCGAAAACATCAAAATCTCGCTTCAGTCAATCCGTAGCCATCTGTTAAGGACTGTGCTTACCATCCTTATCATTGCGTTTGGCATTATGGCTTTGGTGGGGATACTTACGGCTATCGAGTCGCTGAAGTCGAATATTACCCAAAGTTTTTCACGAATGGGTGCCAATTCTTTCACAATTCGCAATCGCTCCTCACAGATGGAGTTTGGCGAAGGAAGACGACAGAAAGTGTATAATTCAATTACCCATGATGAAGCTGAACGTTTTAAGAATGATTTTACGTTCCCTGCTTTTGTCTCAGTTTCTACTTTTGCTACACATACTGCCACTGTTAAGTTCGAAAGTGAAAAGACAAATCCTAATATTGCTGTTGCAGGAACTGATGAAAACTACCTTACCACTTCGGGTTACGACCTGCAAAGTGGAAGAAACTTTACCATCAACGAAGTTAAGTATGGTGCTAGTGTAGTTATAGTTGGCGAAGAATTAGCCAAATCTATCTTCAAAAAGAAAGAGAATCCTATCGATAAAATAATTACGATTGGCAGTAGCAAGTATCGGGTGATTGGTGTTCTGAAATCCAAAGGTTCGAGTATGGGCTTTAGTGGCGACAAAAACTGTATACTTCCGCTCACCAATGTACGTCAGTACTTTCCAAGACCCGACATGTCGTTTACGATTACTGTTTTGGTTAAAGATCCCAAAACGCTGGATTATGCCTTCGAAGAAGCTACAGGTTTGTTTCGTGTAATCAGAGATGTACCTTTGGGCGAAGACAATTCGTTTGAACTAACCAAAAGCGATAGTGCTGCCAAAAACTTTATTGATAATATGAAATACGTTTCGATGGCGGCTTCCATCATCGGATTCATCACTTTATTAGGTGCAGCCATTGGTTTAATGAATATTATGCTAGTTTCGGTAAGCGAGCGCACCCGCGAAATAGGTATTCGCAAGTCGATGGGCGCAACAAGTGTCGTTATCCGCAATCAATTTCTTGCTGAAGCAGTTGTAATCGGTCAATTGGGTGGTTTTCTAGGCATTATCCTTGGTATTCTTATGGGTAATGTGGTTTCACTTTTCGTTGGCGGCACCTTCATTATCCCATGGTTTTGGGTTATCAGCGGCGTGCTATTATGCCTGTTTGTAGGGCTGGTTTCGGGTATTTATCCCGCTGTAAAAGCTGCTAAATTAGATCCTATCGAGTCGTTAAGATACGAATAGAAGAGCAGTGCCTAGAGTTTGAAGTGCCTAAAATACTTAAAGTTTATAAAGAAGCAAGGTTGTCTAGTTATAGGCAGCCTTTTTTTATTTAAAATAATGTTTTTTCTTTTGTCATAATTCCCCCTTTGAAGGGGGCTAGGGGGATGTTTCTGTATCAAATTCCCCCTTTGAAGGGTAATGGTGCTAAC
>CAYRBL010000243.1:2971-5541 GCA_964422385.1 uncultured Bacteroides sp. | reverse complement strand
TAAACGTATATCAGGATTTAATAAAAATCTGTCAACTTTTTTTAGGACGAGACACTCCTACCCTACTTTCGAATGGTAGCAATGAGCGATTTGAAGTTTAATAATTTCAGGAAACCGGCAAGCACTATCGAAAGCATCACCATGCCTACAAAACTATAATGCCAGTCGTCGACGATGAAATGTTTGGAGAAAATATTTATTGAAATCACACCAATTACAAATAAAAGTAAAGTGCCTAAGAAGCGGTAATCTACCTTAAACTTGAAGATGCGTTGTGCAAAAACAACTTGTACAATAGAAGATAATAATTGTGTAGAAACACTTGCATAGGCTGAACCTAACGCCATTAGTTTTGGAATAAGTATAAAGTTTAAGGATATATTAATAACCATTCCACTTGCTGCAATAATATTTAGTTCTTTTAAATTGCCATTTGCGGTAAGTAAAGTTCCGAAAACATAGGTTGTAGAGATAGCAATAAAACCCATCATCAACCATTTGAAAACATCAGCTGATGCTTCTACATGATTAGTATACAGCATAGTCATCAACTCTTTACTGTAAAAGAAAGAACCTGTAGCAATAATAATTGCAATCGTAAATAATAATTTGAAAGATAATTTTACAAGATGAACTATTTCTTCTTTCGACTTTAACATTTTAGCAAAAATAGGCAACAACAATACCGAAAAAAGATAAGCAATCATATTGGTTGCATCCAGTAAGCGATAAGCCGAGGCATATATACCAGCTTGCTCATCACCGATATTACCTGACAATAAGCGTTCGATCATTACCGAATCTATTCTGTTGTAAAATGTCATTAACAAAACTAATATTGCAAAAGGAAAGCTTTGTTTTATTATTAAAATAAAGAAAGGCAAGTTCCAGTTAAGGCGCGTAAAAGATGATTTGCGAGCTACTATTAACAATGCAATGATGGCAGTAATAAGATAAGCTGCAGTTTGAGTGTAAACAAACCATTCGATTTTAAACTTCTCGGTAGTTACATTTCCCCAAAGTAAAACTCCACAAAAGATGATCATCAACAGCCTGTCGAGGACTGAAACAATACTGTCGGTTTTGAAAAGTAATAAACCTGAAATATTGCTGCGAAGATATAAAATAAAAGAAATTAAAAATTGATTGAGCACCATCCACCCTAACAAACTTAACTGATGTGTATTGTAACCTACAATCAAACCAAAAGTAAAAGTTAAAACACCAAATACAACAGCAAGCATTAATTTTAAAATAATAATACTTGAGAAATGTTTGTTTAAAAGATGATTGTTTTGAGCAATATTTTTGTTGTTGAAATTGGTAATTCCAAAATCCAGCAAGATATTAAATAGAAAAGAAAAATTAAAAATAGCAAAGTAAAACCCGTAATCTCCAGCACCTACGATATTCTGCACCGACCTGTCGATGCCCAATATCCAGAAGGGGAATAAAAGAAATTAAAAATTGATTGAGCACCATCCACCCTAACAAACTTAACTGATGTGTATTGTAACCTACAATCAAACCAAAAGTAAAAGTTAAAACACCAAATACAACAGCAAGCATTAATTTTAAAATAATAATACTTGAGAAATGTTTGTTTAAAAGATGATTGTTTTGAGCAATATTTTTGTTGTTGAAATTGGTAATTCCAAAATCCAGCAAGATATTAAATAGAAAAGAAAAATTAAAAATAGCAAAGTAAAACCCGTAATCTCCAGCTCCTACGATATTCTGCACCGACCTGTCGATGCCCAATATCCAGAAGGGCTTAATAAGCATATTAAGCGATAAAAGTAGGATTAGATTTGTTAGAAATTTTCTTTGCACATTAAAATTTTAGGCTGCAAAATTAATAAAGCTTAGCGAAAAACACTAATATATTATTACTTTAGTTACTTTTGCAAAATATTTGAAACAAAAAACTACAAGAATCTAATGACAGTTGATGCATTTTTTGAGTTATTTCTGGAAGAACTGAAACAAAACAATACGCTTCAAACCTACTACAAGTTCCTGAACGATAGTTCTGGATTCTATTTTAGGAAGGCATATTTTGTGCAGCGTTTGCAATACATATATAATAATGTATCTACAGGAAAAAATATTTGGGATTGTGGCTGTGGTTATGGTACTACTGCACTTTTTTTGGCAATGAACGGAATTACAACTACAGGTTCGACTATCGAATTTTATTATAAAGAAATTGAAAAGCGTAAAGAATATTGGAAACAGTATGGAAATGTAGATTTGTTTCAGGCTGATTACGAAAACATTTTCGATAAGCATCCTGAAGACAACAGTATCGACATCATCATTCTACAAGATACATTGCATCATTTGGAACCTTTGCAAGATGCAATTAGCATTTTGAAAGATACGCTTACCGCAAATGGAGAAATAATTTTGATAGAAGAAAACGGAAATAATATTCTTCAAAGAATAAAATTATATCTCAGGAGAGGGAATAAAAAAGTAATTGAAATATATGACGAACCTTCGCAGAAATATATTTTATTAGGCAATGAAAATATCCGTAGCTATGAGAACTGGAAAAAAGAATTTGC
>CAYRBL010000243.1:0-2871 GCA_964422385.1 uncultured Bacteroides sp. | reverse complement strand
GATGGATGGTTGTCGTTGCGAACGGATGTAAAGTCTATTGCGGTTATACATGATTTGAATTTCGAACATTATCCTGAATTTATAAAACCTGTGGTAAGGTATTATTATAAAATATTCTTTCATCGTTTTGCAAAAAAAGCTGCACATATTGCTACTGTTTCTGAATATACTAAACAGGATATTGTTTCGCTATATGGAATTCCTGCTGATAATATTGATGTAGTTTATAATGGTTCGCACGACCTTTACAAACCTATTTCTGAACAAGAGAAAGTAGATACCAGAAAACAGTTTACTAATGGTGAGGCTTACTTTATTTTTATAGGGTCGTTGCATCCACGCAAAAACCTAACGAATCTTTTTAAAGCTTTTGATGTTTTTAAAGCTAAAAACAATACCAATACAAAACTTGTTATTGTAGGGAATAAAAAATGGTGGAAGGGAGAGATTGCAGATACTTTTGAAGCTATGAAATATAAAAATGATGTGGTGTTTACAGGTTGGCAAGCACCCGATATTTTAAATAAACTGTTGGCATCTGCCTTAGCATTAACATATATTTCGTATTTCGAAGGTTTTGGCATTCCAATTGTAGAAGCTTTTAATTCAGAAACTGCTGTTATAACTTCTGATGTTACTTCGATGCCCGAGATTGCAGGCAATGCAGCTTTACTTGTAGATCCATTTAATATTGCTTCGATAGCTGAGGCAATGGAAAAGATAAATAGTGATGAAGTTTTAAGGAAAGAGTTAATAGAAAATGGAAAAATAAGAAGAGCATTGTATAGCTGGGACAAAACTGCTGCAAAACTGTGGGAAGTAGTTGAGAAAACTATGATTAAAAATATTAATTAAAACATCTTAATAAAATCAATTATTTATATTACTTTTGATAATTATTTTAAAATTAAAAAACACCCAAATGAAACGAATCAAATTATTATTGTATATAACACTATTACTTTTTATTTCGTGTAAAAGCAGCAATAAAGAGGAAATAAAGAACAGTGATTTTAGTTACGATTATCTTATTAATAAAATAAAAGAAAGCGAAAGCGAATTAAATAAAGTTAATTGTGATTACGCTTCGGTAAAGAAATATATTGAGACTTTAGACAGTAATAGTATCGCATCAATTCCAATAGCAGAGAAAATTGTAATGAAATGTATTTCCAACTTAGATAGTGCAAAGAAAGATGAACTATTTGTGATTTTTAATACTTTTATAAATAAAGTATCAGATAATATTACAGATTCTTTGGAAATAAAATACGATAGTATCACAAATAAACTATACGAAAACATTGACGATGCCGAGATAAAAGAATTCAAGAAATGCCTTGATTTATGCAATCTGCAATTGGCTGCTTCAGAAGGTACTTTTTATATAGAATTAAAATATGATTATTGTTATAATTTATTTAAAAAGAAAGTTTCGCCAGCATTGGAAGAGTATCTTAGGATATTAAGTATTGATAAACATGAGCAATTTGATGAAGATGCGGCTTTGCTTGTTAGTTTTGATGAAGTATATAAAAGGGTAATCGTTTGGGAAGATTTCGTAAATAAATATCATGGATTTGTTTTACATAAAGAAGCAAAAGATAATTTCAATACCTATCTGACAATCCTATTAACCGGAGAAGAAAATACTCCTGCTTTTGATTATGAAAATGGAACTTTGATGCCGGATTTAAAAACATTGTTTGAGAAAATAATCAGCAAGGATGAAGGAAGAAGGTCAACTAAAATTATATCTGAATATTTTAATTATTTAAAAGGTTTAAAGTTTAAACAACCTGAAAATACTGAAAATTTCTTAAAAAGATTTGGTATTGAATAAGCAATTATTTCACTTAAAAAAAGAATGTGTCAATAGATAATTTAATGAACGAAGGCAAAAAATTGCCTGTAATGGAGGAGTTTTACAGCTTGCAAGGAGAAGGATTTCACACCGGAGAAGCTGCTTGGTTTATACGAATTGGAGGTTGCGATGTGGGATGTTATTGGTGCGATGTAAAAGAATCGTGGAATGCAAAGCTACATCCTGCTATCGATACCGATATTATTGTTGAAAATGCTGCTGCTAATCCTGCAAAAGCTGTTATTATTACTGGTGGCGAGCCTCTGAACTACAACCTTACCTACTTATGCGATGAATTGCATAAAAGAAATATTAAAACTTTTTTAGAGACTTCTGGCTCAGAAACTTTAAATGGGAGTTGGGATTGGATATGTCTTTCGCCAAAGAAACAAAGCCCACCTCTGGAAGATATTTATAAAAAAGCGAACGAACTTAAAGTTATTATTACAAAAGAACAAGATTTTGATTGGGCTGAATGTAATGCTGAGAAGGTAGATGAGGCATGTATTTTGTTTCTGCAACCTGAGTGGAGCAAACATAATGAGATGATGCCTTTAATAATTGATTATATCCTTAAAAATCCTAAGTGGCGCATATCACTACAGAGCCATAAATACATGCACATTCCTTAAATTACACACTCGAAAAAATCATTCATGAAAATAAAAACTTTCAGCATTAAACTTGCCTTTACTTTTCTATTTACTTTAATAGTTTTAACTTCGTCTGCGCAAAAAGATAATGTTTACACTTCTAAAAATAAAAAAGCAGTTAAACATTATGAAAAAGCAATGAATTTGTACGATAACAGATTGGATGCAGAAACCATTGACGAACTCAACAAAGCATTGAAAGAAGACCCTAAATTTATAGAAGTTTATTTTCTTTTAGCTTCCGTTTATCAGGATGAAAAGAAATTAGAACTTGCAATTGAGAATTATAAAAAAGGAATAGCAATTGACGAAACTTTTTTTCCTAATGCATTTGTTACTTTAGGTAACCTTCAG
>CAYRBL010000242.1:0-5548 GCA_964422385.1 uncultured Bacteroides sp. | reverse complement strand
GGTGTTAAAAATTGTTAAGCACTTATTGATGTTTATATATTATTTCTCTTTTACAATAAAAACATAAACAGGAAAATGATCACTATATCCACCTTGCCAAGTTGTACCTACATAGGTCCTCAAAGGATATCCCATAAAAGCTCCTTCTTTTTGTGTTAAAAAGTTCTTGTTAAAAACTTTTGCTTTAAAAAACTTGTAAGTAGCTTTATTTGCACTTAACAATGGTTCGGAAACAATAATCTGATCAAATAAATTCCATCCATCACGATAAGCCAATGAACCTATTCCTTCTTTATACAATTTGTACATAGGATTGAAAAAACATCCAGCTTTTGTTTCTTCAATTGTTTTCTTAGTTCCAAAGGCAGTTAGTAAACTTGCATCAGTTGGGTCATCGTTCAAGTCGCCCATAATTATAATTTTTGCATCTTTATCAGAACGTAATATAGTATCGGCAATCGAACGGCATAATTTTGCTGCTGCTATTCTTAATGGTTCACTAACCTCTTGTCCACGACTTCTACTAGGCCAATGGTTAACTATAATATTTAAGGGTTCACCATCGAATAAACCTTTTACTACTAACTGATCTCTGGTTCTGAAATCACTTAAGCCAGGAACATATAATGCGACAGGATAACTGTCTAATACTTTAAAATGATCTTTTTGATATATCAATGCTACATCTACACCTCTTCTATCAGGAGAGTCGTAATGAACGATACCATAATTCGAGGCCTTTAATAAAGGATCATTAACAAGATCTTGAACTACACTTAAGTTTTCTACTTCCGAAACACCCAAGATAGTTGGCCCACCTTTGATATATTCATCACCTATTTGTGAGATAGCTTCAGCAAGATGATTTATTTTTACTTTATATCTTTCGCCTGTCCATCTGTTTTTACCATCAGGAGTAAACTCGTTGTCGTTAATTTCTTCCTGATGTATAGTGTCGTATAAGTTTTCGAGATTGTAAAATGCAATACATCCAACTTTATATTGCTTTTGTTGGGCGTGTACATTATACGTAAGACAAGAACTAAAAAGGAAGATAAATAATAAGATTATTTGTTTGTTTATTTTCATACAATATAGATTTACTGTTTATTTGGTCATAAAATAATGTTTGCAAAATTTGGAACAAAGATACTTAGGTTTTTCTTATTTCATAGTCTTTTTTTTCATTTTAATGAATATTTAACTTTTAACAGTTAAATTATTGTTAGTTTTGCTAAAGTGTCCGTTTTTTTTTGTTACTTTGCAGTCTGAAATATTTATATAATAATAAAGAGACAACACAATAATTATAAATCAACATTTATTAAAATGAAACAAATCTCGCTCTTGCTCTTTTTCCTGTTTACATCTCTGTTTCTTAGCGCCCAACAAGCCAAAGTTACAGGTAATGTAATTGATCAATCAACAGGAAAAAACATTCCTCAAGTGGTAGTTCAGATTAATGATCTAAGCGCTACAACTGATGCTAATGGTTTTTTTGAGATAAATAATGTTCCTCTTGGTGAAAAAACTATCTTAGTTAACACCATAGGTTTCGAAACTTATTCTCAAAATATCAAAGTTACATCTGAGAAAAACTATTTTAAAATTACTCTTAGTCCTAAGTCTTCTGAAGAAGGCGAAAGAAAAGGAATTTCCGAAGTCAATCTTTCTACTCTCGATATGGAAGATGATAACAAAGGTCAAAGTGTTTCGGGGCTTCTTCATTCATCTGGTGATGTATTTACATCTACTGCCAGCTTCGTATTTGGATCAGCTTACTTCAGAGTTCGTGGTTACGATTCTGAAAACTCTTCTATTTATATGAATGGTGTAAATGTAAACGATGCCGAAAATGGTCGTCCTACCTTCTCAGAATGGGGTGGTCTTAATGACGCTACTCGCGACAAAGAACTAATTAATGGGATCAATCCTTCCCGTTTTTCTTTCGGTGCTGTTGGTGGTGCTACTAATATTATAACTAGAGCTTCTAAACAAAGAAAACAATTTAAGGTTAGTTATGCTAATTCAGACAAAACGTACAGCAATCGTTTAGCCATTACTTATTCTACAGGATTGATGGAAAATAACTGGGCTATCACCCTTAGTGCTTCTCGTCGTTGGGGTAACGAAGGTTATGTGAAAGGCGTTTTTTATGATGCAAATGCTTATTTCATTTCTGTTGAAAAGAAGCTTAGCAACAAACATAGCATTGGCCTTATCGCTTATGGTGCTCCTACCAAAAGAGGTATGCAAGGTGGTTCGGTGCAGGAAGTTTATGACCTTACTGGCTCTCATTATTATAATGCAAACTGGGGTTATCAGAATGGTGAAGTTAGAAATGCAAGAGTGAAACAATTTCACGAACCTATGATTATCCTTTCGGATTATTTAGATATAGATGCTAAAACTAAACTTACTACTTCTTTGGCTTATTCGTTCGGTACTAACGGAAATACTGCTTTAAACTGGTATAATGCCAATGATCCTCGTCCTGATTATTACAGATACCTACCTAGTTGGCAAACCGATCCATTTGCTATTGCTCAGTCTACTTATTTATGGCAAAATGATCCTTCTGTTTCACAAATAAACTGGAACAAGCTTTATCAATCAAACTATTTGTCGAACATAACTGGCGAACAAGCTAGATATATAGTTGAAGAACGTAGAAACGATCAAAGTCAGTTAAGTTTTACTGCTTTATTAAATAAAGAAATAAATGATAAGATGCGTCTTGATGGAGGCTTTGAACTACGCAAGTTTACCGGCCACAACTATAAACTTATAAGCGATCTTTTAGGTGGCAACTACTGGGTGGATATCGATCAGTTTGCTCAAAGAGATTTTGCAGGTGATACTAATTTATTACAAAACGACCTTAATAATAGGAACCGCGTGGTACATGTTGGCGATAAGTATGGATATGATTACGATATGTATTTAAACAGTGGTTTGATTTGGGCTCAAACAGAAATTACTTCTGATAAGGTAGATTATTTCTTCGCAGGTAACCTGTCTACTACAAGTTTCTGGAGACATGGTAACATGAAAAACGGAAGATACCCAACAAACTCTTATGGAGATTCTGAAGTTAGCAGCTTTGTGAATGGAGGTGTAAAAGGTGGTGCTACTTACAAGATAAATGGACGTAATTTTATTGTGGCTAACACTGGTTGGTTCTCTCGCGCTCCTTACGAAACAAATGCTTTTGTTTCCCCTCGTACCAAAAATGAATTAACTCCAAACTTGATAAGCGAAAAGATTTGGACTGGCGACATCAGCTATATTGCCCGTTTCCCTTTCTTCAAAGCTAGAATTACTGTTTTCCAAACTATGTTTACCGATCAGTCAGAAATTAAATATTTCTATCACGACGATCTTCAAACATTCGTTAACTATGTGATGACTGGCGTTAACAAAACACATCAAGGTATCGAATTCGGCGCCGAAATAAAGGCTACTCAAGCTGTTTCTTTCACTACAGTTGCTGCTTTTGGTAACTATCGCTACACTTCTCGCCCTACTGCAACTATTTCATACGACAACGGTTCGAAATCGGATACTACTAAAACTGTTTATATGAAAAACTTCTACGTTGCAGGAACTCCTCAAACAGCAATGACTTTTGGCATCAACTATCGTCATCCTAAAAACTACTTCGTAAACGTTAACTTCAATTATTTTGCAGGTATGTATTTAGATTTTAATCCAGATAGAAGAACCTCTGAAGCTGTTGCTAACTTAAATCAAAACGACCCTATTATTAAGGATATTGTTAATCAAGAAAAACTACCTAACGGTGGTACTGTCGATTTCTCGATAGGAAAATCATGGACAGTTAAAAATACTTATCTTAATCTTAATTTAAGTGTTAGCAATGTTTTCGACAACACAAATATTATAACAGGAGGTTACGAACAAATGAGATTTGATTATGCAACCAAGGACTTAAACAAATTCCCTCCCAAGTATTTTTATGGTTTCGGTCGTACTTTCTTCCTTAACCTAGGCGTTCGTTTTTAATAAATAATATCAATCATTAATTCAAGAAATAATAATTACAAATATATGAAAACAATCAGAACAAATCTTTTTGGCATTTTATTACTCATCTTAGCAATTGGTTTCAGCAGCTGCGTTAAAGATGATTTTGATACTCCTCCTGTTATCATTCCACAGGTTAATTTTAAAGCTACTACTACTATTGCTCAGCTTAAACTGATGCATAATGCGGGTGCTTTAGATTCAATAAAAAGCGACACTATTATTGTTAAAGGTATCGTTGTGGCTAATGATGAATCAGGAAACTTTTACAAAACTATCGAAATTGAAGACGCTACCTCAGGTATCGAATTAAAATTAGACCGTACCAATCTTTATACTCAGTTCAAATTAGGACAAGAAGTATACATCAAATGTAAGGGGCTAATGTTAGGCGATTACAATGGTTTACCTCAAATAGGTTACACCTACAATGGTGCTATTGGCCGTATTCCTGATGCGCTAATCGACCAACATCTTTTCTTAAATGGCTTACCAGGCAAAGTTCCAGCTCCTGATACTATTACCATTCCAGCAGTTTCTAACCAATACATAAGCCGTTTGGTTATCCTAAAGAATGTTCATTTTAATGAAATCGGACAAGTTTATGCTGATATTCCACCGCTATCTACTTCGGCTACCAACCGTACTATTGTTGACGCTTCGGGCAATACCCTTACTTTACGTACTAGTGCTTATGCTAACTTTGCACCTTCTGTTATCCCTTCAGGTACAGGCGATGTAAGAGGTATTTTAAGCATTTATGGCTCTACTTGGCAGTTCTACATCCGCGATTTAAACGACCTTGTTAACTGGCACGTTGATAACTCAACCAAAATCTTAGAAGAGAAATTTGCAAGCGATTTAGGTACATTCTCTGCTTTTAGTGTTAATGGAAATCAAATTTGGGGACAATACACAACTCCAGGTGGTATTGGTTGTGCTAAAATGACTGGTTATGTTAGTGCTTCACAAAGCGATGCTAACGAAGATTGGTTAATTTCACCAGCATTAAACCTAAGCCTTTACTCTGGTACCAAATTAAGTTTTCAATCAGCAATGAAATTTGGAACTACTGGTGATGGTACTTTAAAAGTATATTATTCTACTAACTTCACAGGTTCTGGCGATCCTACAACAGCAGCTTGGACCGAAATTACTGGTGCTACATTACCAGCTGGTGCCGATTGGAATTTCGTTGCCTCGGGCGATCTCGACCTATCGTTTCTTCATGTAAACAATGTTTATGTTGCTTTTAAATATACTTGCGGAACTACCAATGTACCTACTTGGGAAGTAACCAATGTAGTTGTAAAAGGTACACATCTTAAATAATTACGAATTACGAATTACGAAAATTTAGTGATTTGGTGATATTGCGATTTAGCTATTTAAAAAATACATCTTGTCTTATTCCCTCTCCTCTTAGGAGAGGGTTAGGGTGAGGTAAAAAAAAGCCGTTATCAAACATAAGATAACGGCTTTTTCTTTTTTCAACTTTAAG
>CAYRBL010000241.1:3504-5578 GCA_964422385.1 uncultured Bacteroides sp. | reverse complement strand
ATAGCTTCAGGTGACTGGAGTTCAGACGTGTGCTCTTCCGATCTCATTTAAAATAACCAGTCCTTTTTATCTTTCAAAGATTCCATATTTCATAATTCTAGGCATCACTTCCGGTTTTGTTTCCTTATATTTTATGCGGTTTTCGATGTGGATAGAGAAAGTATTTCAAAGCATCCATAGTTTCGTTTTACGAATAATCATCGGTAGTGCCTTGGTGGGTGTATTGATTTTCATTTTCCCTTCTTTATATGGCGAAGGTTACGACATCCTTACCCTAATTTTAAACGGAAAAGGCGATGTAGTTTTTCATAGTGGTATCTTAAGTTTTACCCAAAACGATAGCTTTTATCTAATCTTAATTTTGGTTTTAATTTTATTTGTAAAGATAATTGCAATGTCGGCAACTACTGGTGGCGGTGGTATTGGAGGGGTTTTTGCGCCTTCGTTGTTTATGGGCGGCATTACAGGCCTGCTGGTGGCAAAGCTTTTAAACAGCATAGGCATTACCAATATTTCCGACAGCAATTTCGCCTTGGTGGGTATGGCAGGCGTTATGGCGGGGGTTATGCATTCGCCTTTAACCGCCATCTTTCTTATAGCTGAAATTACTGGTGGCTACGTACTTTTGCCTCCTTTGATCATTACTTCGGTAATTTCCTATTTGACAATTTATCATTTCGAACCTCATTCAATTTATTCCAAACGATTGGCTGTTCGTGGCGAATTGATGACGCATCACAAGGATAAAGCGGTGCTTTCATTGATGAAAATTGACAAACTTATCGAATCTAATTTCAACACTATATATCCAGATGCTACGCTTGGTGACTTGGTGAAATTGATTTCTAAATCAACTCGTAATATCTTTCCTGTGGTGGGCAACGACAACTTTTTTATTGGTCTTGTAGCTATGGACGACATAAGAAGTATCATTTTTGATACCGAAAAATACGACACTACTCTTGTAGTCGACCTGATGATTTATCCTAAGTTTTATGTAGATTATGAAGACACTATGGAGATCATTGCACATAAGTTTAACAAGTCGGGCAATTATAATTTACCTGTTTTAAAGGATGGAAAATACCTCGGCTTTGTTTCACGTGCAAATACTTTTTTGGCTTATCGTAAAATGAATAAAGACTTTTCGGAAGATTAATTTCAATTAAAAATTAAGAATTAATAATAAATAATAAAATAGGGGTTTAGGCTTTTAGGGGTTTAGACTATTAGGGGAAAATTAATTTATTATTAAAAAAGATTTTTATAATGTTATAAATGTTTTTTCTTTTATATAAATTAATTTTAAATAAAAGAAAAATCACAATAAGCCAAAGAAAACACATTTTACACCAGCACATTTTGAGTGTAGTTATACCTTTCATAATTTACTGAATCAGACATTGTTTCTAAATACAGTTTTAACAAATTTCTTCCACACACGGTATGTATGGACACAAATTACTCAAAGTGGACACACACATACTGTGCGTGGATGCAAACTGCCTCATTTAAAGGCTCACTCTTTATGTGATGACAAAAAGTACATAAAGTAGTAATACCCTCGCGGGACAAGTATACTATAGACAATCTACATTCGATCAGACTATGAGAAACGAAAAATTTAATAATCTGCGTCCTCACGCAATATGTGTATGTCCACTTTGTGTAATCTGCATCCTCACATACTGTGTATAGATAGAGTTTATGTAATCTGCGTCCTCAAATATTGTGTGTGGATAGACCATTATTAATTTGCTTTCTCAAATATTATTACAATTTAAAATTTTGATAAATTAAATCCACACAAACTTTGTGTGAGCTAACTTTGCATAACGTTTTTTTATCATAAATTTGAGTATAAATAAATGTTCTTTTCTCTTTTTATTTTTAAATAAAGATAAGATATTTCATAAAACTTATGCATATCTTAATTTATACCATAAATATTTTTATAAAAAGAAGAATTAGATTGAAATTAATTGTACTTTTGTTGAGTAAAACCAATAAAAAAATCAATATGAATAAAAAGTTAATTTGGGGAATAGCTGCAGTTGTAATTATCGTATTAATC
>CAYRBL010000241.1:0-3404 GCA_964422385.1 uncultured Bacteroides sp. | reverse complement strand
TATGAATAAAAAGTTAATTTGGGGAATAGCTGCAGTTGTAATTATCGTATTAATCTATTTTTTGCAATCAAGTGTATTTAAAAAAGGACATCCCGAACAAGATGATTCTACAAGGTTGGCCAATGCTAAAATCATCAGCGAGGCCAAGGTTTTATATAAAAAATACTCCTTAACATACTATCAAAACGACTCCTTATGTTTGTATGGGAAATACGCGCTTGGCACAGATGTAACGATACTCGATTTTGATAAAAAAGAAGTGATACATTCCAAAACAATAGGCTATGACGTTTCGGAATTAGGAGGACTGGATCAGGAGGTTTTAACAAAGCTAACAGCCTGGCCAAAAAATGCAGATACCTATAAAGATTACATTGCAATACTATCGAACAAAGAAAACATAAAGTTTTTGGAAGCAAAAGAAATTAATAGTAAAGAATTGCACGCAAAGATAGATTCGATGCTTAAAATCGACAATCCTTTGAAGAACTTTAGTGAAATGGATAGTGCCTTTGTTAAAACTACTGTTACTATAGAAGAGGTGGTTGCAAATACATTTACCTTTCACATTATAAGTATTCGTGGTGAGTTTTATGAAACTAAAATGACGGGGCCGCGAATGATTCTTTTGCCAAATGGTAAACTAAAAGAAATGACAGGTCCTTGCTCTAACGAAGATCTCGACATCTATTCTATCGACGATAATGTTTACATCCATACCTCTGGAGGAAGCTGTGGTAGTGATGATATAGGATATCACGTTATAAAAATAACTCCTTCCAAAGTTGAAATTATTTATTCTGATTTCGGTTTTTCAATGTAAAATATATTAAAAAGGTGTTATGAAAAAGCTCCTTATTATATCAATATTTAGTTTGTTTTTTGTAAAAGGATTTTCACAAAAAGAAAAAATACATTACTTCAAACTTACAGATAAAAAGTTTAAAGTTGGGGCTATTTATATAATCCCAAGTATTGATCATATTTTTAATTGTATTTGGAGTATTAACTATAGTGATGAAAAAGAATTAGACTCTATTGTTTCCTTTTTAAATAGAAATCCCAAATTAAAAATAGAGATTGGAGGACATACAGATTACCGAAAAATACCAATGACGAACGATACTTTATCGTATAGAAGAGCAATACAAATAATGGATTATTTTATTGTATATGGAATAAATACTAACAGACTTGTGGCAAAAGGATATGGAGCTAATGAGCCAATCTATTTAACTGAAAAAACAAATGTAGGATATAAAGGGAGAGATGGGAAGGCGACAAATCCAAAAATATATACCTTCCCAAAAGGGGTTACATTAACCGAAGAATACATTAAATCATTAAAAACACAAGAAGAAAGGGAAGCAGCTTACCAACTTTGCAGGCGATATGTTATAAAAATAATAGCAGTTGAATAGGTATTCAAAAACATAAAGACCTTTCCATTTGTTTATAAAAAAATAGTAAGTTTGACGATTAATTATTAGTTCTATTTTTATTAATAATTGATGTTGTAATATAAATATTTATGAGAAAAATACTTTTTATTTTCCTATCATTAATTGCAATTAATATGCAGGCACAGGAGCCTGATATTAATTATTGTTATAAAAAAGCTGCCGAAGTCTATCCTTTATTTAAGCAAAAAGAGATTTTAACCAATATAAACGACCTAAAAGTTAAAAGCATTAACACGAATTATCTCCCACAAGTCAATATTAACGGGCAAATGACCTATCAATCGGATGTTACAATGATTCCTATTAAACTTCCTTTTATTACTATTCCTGAAGTGTCGAAAGATATGTATAAACTTACGCTCGATGTTAATCAGCTTATTTATGATGGAGGGACTTTAAAGAGTCAGAAAAAAGTGGAGGACTTGGCTGCTCAGTCGGATAAACAAAATATAGAGACCGAACTTTATAAATTAAAAGAAAGAATTAATCAATTATATTTTGGTATTTTAATTTATCAAAAGAATATTGAGTTGTTAGAACTTTCAAAACAAACGATCAAATCTAAACTAAAAGAAATAGAATCGGGAATAAAAAACGGAGTTATAAATGAAGTTAATTCTGATAAATTAAAAGCAGAAATTATTACTATTGATCAAAAGATAATAGAACTGGAGAAAAATCAAAAAGGAGTAAAGTGGATGCTCTTCGAAATGGTTAGTATTTATATGCCCGACAACTATAAGCTCATTGTTCCTGCCAACGTTACGGTAAATGAATCGGAAAATAATCGCCCTGAATTAAAGAATTTCGACCTTGCTAAAGATAGGCTTTTAGCTACAAAATCATTGTTGGATTCTAAACTTTATCCTAAACTTTATGGCTTCGGACAGGCAGGTTATGGAAGACCGGGTTTAAATATGTTGTCGAACGAATTTCAGACCTTTTATATAGTAGGCGCCAAGTTAAGCTGGAATCTTTGGAATTGGAATCAGACTAAAACCGATAAAAAGGTAATAGATTTGCAAGTTGATATTATAAATTCAAATAAGGAAACTTATAAAAAGAATATTAATATTAATAAACAAAAAGACCTTGCAGAAATTGAGAAATATGATGAATTATTAATAAAAGATCAAGAGTTAATTGCTTTGAGAACTAAAATTGCAAAAACTATTTCGTCGCAATTTGATAATGGCACTATTACTTCAAGTGATTACATCAATGAAGTGAATGCCGAAACACAGGCGAAAATCAATTATGAGATGCATAAATTACAATTATTAAAAGCTAAATACGACTTTTTAGTTAATTTAGGAAAGCTATAATTTCAATAAAAAAAACAGCACATGAAATTACGATATTTATTATTTATTTTGCCTTTAGGAATTGCCTCTTGCAACAATGGCGGAGACAAATCAGACGCTTATGGCAACTTTGAAGCTACGGAAGTAATAGTTTCGGCGCAAGCTAACGGAAAATTACTCTCCTTTAATGTTGACGAAGGCAAACAACTTAAGGATGGCGATATTATTGGTATAATTGACACCGTCGATTTAAGTTTGAAACGCCAGCAATTGATGAGCCAAAAAGAGTCGATGAATTCGCGTTTAGCTAATATAAATTCTCAGGTAGAAGTTCAAAAGCAGCAGAAAAAAAACCTTTCGGTAGATAATGACAGGATTGCAAAGATGTATAAAGATGGTGCTGCTACTAAGAAACAAGTTGACGATATTAATGGTGCAATCGACGTGATAGAAAAGCAAATTCTTGCTACCGAAACCCAATCTTTGACCATAGATAAAGATATGAAGGGTATCGAAAAACAAATAGAGCAAATTAACGAATCCATACACAAATGTTATATAAAAAATGATGTCAACGGTACCGTTTTGGTTAAATATACCGAACCTGGAGAGATTACTGCTTTTGGCAAATCATTAT
>CAYRBL010000240.1:2499-5592 GCA_964422385.1 uncultured Bacteroides sp. | reverse complement strand
CTCTTAGGAGAGGGCAGGGTGAGGTCGTGTGCACGATGGCCATAAAGAGATGCACGATGACCAAAAAGAGATGTAAGATGACCAAAAAGAGATGCACGATAACCACAAAGAGGTGCACGATGACCAAAAAGAGATGTAAGATGACCAAAAAGAGGTGCACGATGACCATAAAGAGATGCACGATAACCAAAAAGAGGTGTACGATGACCAAAAAGAGGTGTACGATGACCAAAAAGAGGTGCACGATGACTAAAAAGAGATGCACGATAACCAAAAAGAGGTGTACGATGACCAAATTTATAAATATGATAACAAAAGATGAATATTATCGTTTAATATCATTAATCAATATACTGCTCATCACGCACTCTTTTATGTGAGAGGGTTGGGGAGGGGTCTAAATCAAACAATATGCGATATAATTATGATGTAAGAACAGTTTTGACGCTGGATGCAGGTGGAACCAATTTTGTGTTTTCTGCTATCAGGGGTAATCAGGAAGTGGTGAAACCAGTTGTTTTGCCTAGCAATGCAAACAATCTCGATTTGTGTCTTAAAACCATTAAAGAAGGTTTCACAACCGTTAAACAGCAGTTGAAAGAGGACCCTTTTGCTATTAGTTTTGCATTCCCCGGGCCTGCCGATTATCCAAACGGTATTATTGGCGATTTGTCAAATCTACCTGCTTTTAGAGGCGGTATTCCTCTAGGTCCTATCTTGGAAGAGGAGTTTAAAATACCTGTTTATATTAATAATGATGGCGATTTGTATGCTTATGGCGAAGCACTTGCAGGTTATCTTCCTTTTGTAAACGATTTGATGGAGAAAGCCGGCAACGACAAACGTTTCAACAACCTTGTGGGCTTCACCTTAGGTACTGGTTTTGGTGGAGGAATCGTTCGTAATGGTGAGCTATTTATCGGCGACAACTCTGGTGCTGCTGAGGTGTGGGTTTTGCGCAATAAAATCAATCCTAAAACCAATGCCGAAGAAGGTGTAAGCATTAGGGCGATTAAGAGGGTGTATGCCGAATTAACTAAAATTGAATTAAAAGATGCTCCTGAACCTAAGGACATCTACGAAATAGGTGTAGGCAAGCTTGCAGGCAATCGCGATGCTGCTTTGGAGGCTTTCAGGCAGATGGGCGAAGTGTTGGGAGATGCTGTGGCTAATGTACTTACAATTGTGGACGGTATTGCGGTGCTTGGCGGCGGTATTGCTGGTGCCAGTTCGCTTATATTGCCTGCTATGCTTAAGGAATTGCGCGGTACATACACCAATTATAATGGGGATACTTATAATCGTTTGGCTCAAAAAGTATTTTTCCTCGACGACGCTGCCGATATGCAGCAATTCATTAAAGGCGACACCAAACAAATACTTATTCCAGGCACTGATCGCAAAGTTATGTACGATTCGATGGCTAGAGTTGGCTTTGGTTTCTCCCAAATAGGCACCAGTAAAGCAATAGCCTTAGGTGCATATAATTTTGCGCTTAACAAATTAGACAAATAATCTTTTATTTTTAATATAAAAAGATTAAAAAATAAAGTAACTTTGTATAAAATTTAAATCAACGCTCAACAAAATGGTATTACCAACATTTTCGTATATTGATATCTTAATCAGCATCGTACTTGCATCAATTATGTTGGGCGTTGGTTTGTCGTTAACTCTTAGCAGCTTCAAAAATATATTTGTACACCCCAAACCGCTCTTGATAGGCCTAAGTTCGCAACTAATAGTACTGCCTTTAATCGCTTTTATTATCTCTTATTTTTCCAATTTATCCATCCCGTTAAAGGTAGGATTAATCATACTTTCCACCTGTCCGGGGGGAACAACTTCAGGTTTTCTTACCTATCTTTTCAAGGGTAACGTGGCTCTATCCATCACCTTTACGTCAATTAATTCGGTGCTCACACTTTTTTCGATTCCTTTTATAGTTAACTTAAGTTTGCTGTTTTATTTTGGCCATTCCACCGAAATAAGTTTGTCGTATTTAGAAACCATTATCCACATCTTTTCGGTTACCATTATCCCTGCAATAATAGGTGTTTTGATCCGAAATTACTTCCCAAACTTTGCCGACAAGGCCCAAAAACCTATTAAATATCTATTGATAGCTGCTTTGGCAGTAGTATTTGTCATAAAACTTTTTGTGGGGCCAAGCCACGGAGGTACAGGCATTACCGTTCACGAAACACTATGCGTACTGCCTTATGCCTTGCTCTTAAATATTTCTCTTATGACCTGGGGCTTTACCCTTGGTCGGTTTACAAAACTTGGCTTACGCAATGCCTATACTATTGGTATCGAGGCCTCTGTGCTTAACACTACTATAGCGTTTTTGGTGGCTGGCACTTTGCTTAAAAATCAGGAGATGGTGATTCCTTCGCTTATTTATGCTATGTTTTCGTTTTGGACAGCTATTTTATATACTTTTATAATTAAAAAAAGAAACAATTTAAAGCTATTATCCGAATTCAAATCTTAGGTTAGGTTTTTATGAGTTCTGGCTGTTAATCTATTAGGAAAACAATTCTATTTAAAACATCTTTTCTTTTATTTATAATAAAATGCATTTAGGTTTTAAAAGGAATTATCCTACTTAAAATTTCCTTTATTTAGCTTGCTAAAAGTCTACATTACAATAGCACTAACAAAATCACATATTGATCCTAATACACCGCGCGAATTTTTAACTCTGGCTGTATACCAAGCCATTTTACCTTTGTTTTCATCTTTATGAGATATTAGCAAAAGGCCTCTAAAAACATCACCAATATATTTAAAATCTTTAAAAGAAGGATATGCAGCAGTGATTTCAGTATAAGTAACATAGACTAATATTTGAGCTACTCCTTTTTCTTTTCCTCTCCCTTTTTTATTTTTTGAAGTAACTAATAATTCGTGGGCAAGGTGTCCAAATTTATGGAAACCTACCACTACAGTTTTTGTATAGGGATCCGAAGCTCTTTTATTCTTTATTTTAGCTAATGGTGTATTTCTAATTATATTGAACATCGAGAAGTCTTTAGATGTACCATAAGGACTTACAGCTATACGGTCGTACAAATTATGTGTTTGGTT
>CAYRBL010000240.1:0-2399 GCA_964422385.1 uncultured Bacteroides sp. | reverse complement strand
TGTAGGATATTTTATAATACATTTTTAGATTGGCATAAAATAAATATGCCTTCCTTTTGTAATTATTATAAAAAAGGATTAAATGATATTTTGTATGATTAAATAAATTAAAAGCTGCCTTTATTTTATTTAATAAGAAAAGAAAAAACTTATATGTTGTGTTGAACTTGCTTACGCAAAATAAAAACAAATAAAAGGATGTTAGAAGTATATGTCCTTTTTTATAAAACAAGTATAAGACTGCTTCTATTTTATTAAATGAATTAAAAAGAAGTTTTATAAAGATTCTAAACTTATTTATACCAAAAAAGAAGGAAAAAAAGGAAGCTAAAAGGCTTTTAAATGAGTGAGATTTTGACTTAGTAATACACTTATACCAGTTTAAGGATACTTTTCTCAGGTCTATAGGATTAAAGAACAGAGACAAGCGTAACGACAATGTCGTTAGTAAAAGCTTACAAATTTTTCATAGGTATTAGCAGTATTTATAGTATGTAAATAATTTCTGTCAAAGATACGATAATTATCTCTATAAATGGCTTTATTTTTTTATTTTTATTTTTAAGAAGCTTTAGGCTTTCTTTAAACAATAATATAAACCACAAAAAAATTCTTATCAAAAAAAAGAAAAACATTAAAATTAATAGCATTAAAAAAAGGATTTATACATTAAATAATGTTTATATTTGTAAAAGTATTCTGATTTATAATTTTAATACAAAATTTAGTAAAAACAAAATCAAATTAATTGCTATGGAAGAGATGAAAACAAAGTTTTTTAAGAAGATTGGGAACTTGCAAATATTTATTCTTATCAACTTTTTCTTTAGTGCTATTGTGGTTTATTTGGATATAAAAGGCTATTTTAATTATAAACAAATGCAGGCACTTAACGTAAATAGCTTTATATATATGGGTATAATTGAGCTAATTATTATTTCAGGTTTAGTGTTGATGTTTTTTGAAAAAGAAAACGGTTTTTATACCTATATAATTGGGCAATTGCTTAGTATTATTTACCCAATAGTGTCTGGTACTGGCGATACAGTCTTAGGTTTGTTGACTTTACCCTTAATTGTTGGGCCTGTATTTTTTGCTATTTATTATTTTAGAAATCTTAAGAATATGCATTAAATGAGAAAATATTTTGCAATATTTTTTTTTATATTTTTAAATGGCTATACTTTTGCTCAAAATAAAGACACAATAGCTAATAATGATACTATTATAGCTGTTTTTGATCCTAATAATGCGCATAAAGATGGCTATCAAATTGGAGGAAATACAATAGTGGATTTGCCTTATGATGTGGTGCAAAAATGTGCCAATAAAAAGATTCGAATCATTGGAAAACAAACACAACACGATGTTACAGAAGAAGATTTGAAATATAAAAACGAAGATGGAGAAACTGTGTATATGCAAGGTAGAGTAGGTTCTTATTCTACATTTGTTATTAATAATATTTCTGTTTGGAATCCCAAAACAAAGCGATGGAAAAAGGTTTTGGTAACCCGCAAATGATTTGAAAATAATTAAATATTTATGGATATGAAAAAACACCAACTTTTAATACTAATTCTCTTTATAAGTATCTCTTTTAATGGGCATACGCAAGACCGTAGGTCACAAAAAGAAAAAGAGAAAATATCTAGTATCTTTTTCGATTTCGGTATCGGATATGCTACCACTGGTTTTGAAGGTACTTTTGGTGGTAATTTTATTTTGTCAAACGATTGGGGCGCAAGTTGTAGTTATAGTTTAACTACCGAAAAAGCAAGAGCTTTCCCTAATGATTATTATTCGTCTTTATTGTCTTTAGATAGCCCTACTCCTTTCGATCATATGTATTTTTTTAATATAAATATCATCAAAAGATTTCCAATTATCGAAGATCAGTTCAAAATAGGCGTCGAAATTGGCCCTTCAATTATTAGCTACGAGTTTGCTGAATTTACACGAAAATCTAGTGGAAGTTTTAATATTGATCCTAATTATTATGTTACATATCCAAATAAAAACGCGTTGGGATTATCGCTCCGAACAACAGCTTATATTGCTACAGCTAAGTATATTGGGTTTGCAATAGCAATATATGGGAATTTCAACACAGTTAGACCCGTTTATGGAGCAGAATTTTGTGTAAATATAGGGCTTATGGAATAATTAATATTGTAAAAATTAAGTTTTAATAAGAATAAAATAAATCCATTATATTCCTATTATTCTTTATTCATTAATCATAATTCATAATTCTTTGCCACTTCTAACAGAATTATTGTTAATTTTGCATTCTCAAATAATATAAAAAGTATGCTTAGAACACATAATTGCGGCGAACTGACAATAAAGAACATCGATAAAGAAGTAACCCTCTGCGGATGGGTGCAACGTACTAG
>CAYRBL010000239.1:0-5648 GCA_964422385.1 uncultured Bacteroides sp. | reverse complement strand
TCAGTAAACAAATTGCCGATAAGTTATTTATAAGTGTAAATACTGTGAATACACACAGGCAACGTATTCTTGAAAAGTTGCAGGTTGATAATTCAATTGAAGCAATTAAATATGCTTCTAAATATGGATTAATTTAGAAGTTTATTTTATAACTTAATATTGGTAATAATAATAAATCATAAGTGTATTTTATACTACCTGAATAAGGCTCATATTTCATTTTTATTAAGTTCTTTTGACTGCTAAGATTGTTTAAATCTAATGAAATAATCCAAGAGTATTTCTTATGATTACTTTTATATTTAATGCCAAAATCGATGTTATACACATCTGAAGTTATCAATGAATAGTTCTCATTCCTATTATATACTACTTGACCAGCATTATTAGAAGCTAAAATATCTATACCCTGATAGCGCATACCTCCTCTGTAAAGAAATCTTATATTTAGGCCTAAAGTATTGTTTTTAGTGCTACCTAAATTCCATTCTTTACCTGCTAAAGCATTAAAAATATAATTACCATTAAAAGTTGTATTATAAGTAATGCCATCATTGGGAGTGTAGCGCGAATCGTACAGTGAGCCTGTTATCATAAAATAATATGCATTTGTAAAATATCTCTCGAAGGTAACATCTAAGCCAATATTTCTTCCTTTTCCACCATTATTTAAAGGTATAGTCACAAATCCATACCTTAAGTTTATTACCGAAAACTGATTATTATTGTCGATACCCGATGGAATATTATATAAATATTGATAATAAACTTCAGCTTTAAAATGGAGATTTTCGGAAAAAGAGTATTCATAACCTATAACTGCATGTAAAGCTTTTGAAAGTTTAAGACTTTTATTGGGCTGGTTGAGCGAATCATTACCCTGAGGTATATTTGTTAAGTATATTGATAATGGCTCCATTCGAGAATGAATTCCTAAACCAGCACTTATCGATTGTTTATTGTTAATATGCCAAATCATGCCTAAACGTGGTTCAATCGAATGATCATTATTAAGGAAGAAATGCATATAATGTACACCCGAATTTAATACAACTCTATCATTAATACGATATTTCCATTCAACAAAACCTTGAAGCACCCAAGAGTTCCCATTATTATTAAATAATTCCTGGTTTTTTTTAGTGTCGAAATCAAGCCCTGCAGAATAGATGTTGAAATAATTGTTGCTTGCAATAATTCCTGAACGAACAGTGTTCCTTGAATTGAATTTGTGGTTAATTGTAAATGCTCCTCTAATATTTCGATATTTTATGTCTTCATTATATATATTATGATCATTGAAATGAAAATCCATAGTATCGTTCGTTATTCTATTTTCTTCACCCATAATAACAAATGAAGTTTTAAAAGATGTTTTTTTATTCTTAAATAAATAGTGGTTAGTAATACCAGCCACCCATATATTACCTTGGTCAAACTCTTCGAACCGTTGACTTTTTTCAGTTAAATATATTGAATCAGCTGTTGCTTTAGTGCCAGAACTACTTGCTCCATAAATTCCAAAAATAGTTGTATGTCCAAAATTAGAAGAAGGTAAGCTTATGTTGCAAACAAAATCCTGAAATTTTGGTGTGATATTTTCACTAGAAACGTTAATACCCATATTGCTTAACATTGCAAAAGTTGAATATCTATAATTCATCAAAAAAGAAGATTCTCTTTTTTTACTTATAGGACCTTCAACTGATATTTCGGTGCCAACAACGCTTATACCAATTGAAGATTGATAAAATTCATCGCTACCTTTTCTTAAATTAAGATCAAAAACGCCGGATAAAGCATTCCCATATTCAGCAGGAAACGCACTTGTAAAGAAATCAGAATTAGAAATAACATTAGAACTCAAGATACAAACACCTCCGCCTGTAGCACCTTCATCTTCTCTGAAATGATTTGGATTAGGTATTTCCATACCTTCAATTCGCCACAATAAACCTCTTGGTGAATTCCCTCTTACTACAATCTCATTGTTGTCGTTAGATGTAGCGGCAACTCCTGCATAAGCTTGTGCCATCCGCGAAGGATCAGTTAATCCACCTGCAAAACGCTGTGCTTCATCTGTACTAAAAGTTCTGGCGCTTATGCTAGCCATAGAATTTAAAGCTTTGTCCTTATCAATAGTTGCATCAATTGTTACTGTTTTTAAATCCTGTACTTTTTCATTCATTTGAACAGTTAGCATAATGTCTTCTTCAGAATTAACAGGGATATTTGTGAGTAATTTTTCCTGATACCCCATATAACTTATCTTGATGTTTTTTCTGCCAACAGGTACATTGTTTATTTTAAAATAACCTGAAGAATCTGTTGAAGTAGCTAAGAATTTTAAGGAATCTATGATTATTACAGAAGCTCCCCATAGTGGTGATTTTGAATCTTTATCAATTACTTTCCCTTTTACAGTTTGAAAAGCATCCTCGTTTTCTTGTGAATATACAGTTATATGTAAAATAAAGAATAAGATGAAGAATATGAGTGTTTTCATTTGTAATAATTAATGAGAAAAATAGTTATCAAAAGTACTAAATTGTTTTGAAGTTAAAAACTTTTTTAATACATAATTTAAGATCTTTAAATTGAGAATTAAACTAAATGAAAAAGGCTTCATTGAAACTGATTCAATGAAGCCTTTTTTTTATAAAACCTTATTTATTGAATAAGTATTTTCTTAGTTATAATTGTATTCCCTTCAATAATCTTCATAAAATACATTCCTTTTGATTGATTACTCAAGTCAATTTTTGATATTATTTTTTCTGATTGATAAACTCTTTCACCCTGTATATTATAAACTTCAATTTTAATATTATTTACTAAAGAATTATTTAAATTATTAAGATTAAAAATACCATTAGATGGATTAGGATAGATATTTATATTGGATAATGATTGGTTTTCAATTATGCCAACTGAGCTAACTGTATGACACGAAGAAGTGTCAGAGCAAGAGTTTTTGGTTATGATAACAGCATAACTCCCATTCGTATTAGCTGTAAAACTTTGGCTGGTCTGACCTGAAATTATAGTATTCCCATTACAATTAATCCATTGATATGTTGCTCCCGTAGCATTTGCAGTTAATGTAGTCCCTGTCTGTGAAACTGTAGTGTCGGCAACATTTACTACTACTGCTAAAGTTTGCATCGCCGAAGTACCACAACTATTATTAGCCACAACTACAATATTTCCACTAATTGAATTTGAAGAAGTAATAATAGAATTTGTAGTTGAAGTACCTAACCATCCTGTAGGTAATGACCAGGTATATGATGTTGCACCACTTACATTAGAAACATTATAAGTATTTGTAGTGTTTTTACAAATACCTGCAATTCCATTAATTGTACCTGGAGTAGCTGGTGGTGTGCTAACAGTAACTGCAACAGATTTCACAGCTGACGAACCGCAAGTATTATTTGCTTTTACAGTAATGTTTCCACTCGTTGTACTTGCTAAGGTTGTAATTGAATTTATTGCAGATGATCCTGACCATCCATTTGGTAATGTCCAAGTATAAGTCGTTGCTCCATTTACCGATACAACACTATATGTATTAGAGCTTGATGAACAAATACTAGCATTCCCTGTAATTGTTCCTGGAGTTGCTGGAGCTGTATTAATACTAACTGCCATTGTTTGATTAGCTGAAGAACCACAGTTGTTATTTGCCATAACAGTTATATTTCCATTACTACTACCAGCAACAGTTGTAATAGAATTTGTAGTTGAAGTTCCTGTCCAGCTACCTGGTAATGTCCAGGTATAAGAAGTTGCCCCACTTACATTTGCTACACTGTATGTATATGTCCCTAGTGAACAAGGATTCGTGTTTCCACTTATTGTTCCTGGTGTTGTGGGAGCAATACAGTTTTGTACTATAATAGTACCTTTCATTCCCATTGAAGCGTGGGGTACACATACATAGTAATGAGTTCCAACAGTAAGTTGTGCAGGCAATACTATTCCGCCACCCATTGGAGTTTGAAATCCACCAGATAGAGCTGTACTTCCATTTGAATTCCAAGTTGTTTGGCTTACTTCAACTGAATTGTGTGATGATGCTATTGAAAAGTTTACTGTATCACCTACAATAATTGTTATTGTTGCAGGAGTAAATGTATATCCAGAGCTATTTACAGTCCATACTGTACAATATCCTGTTATATATGTTGATAAAATCAAAAATGTGAGTATAATTTTTATTCTCATTTTATTAAATTGTTATTTTGAACCCTACTCATATGGCTTTTCAGTATCGCCTCGTTTTTGTAATGGTATCTGACTCCATTATAATAATTAAAATTGCTAATTTGATTAAGTTTAGTTCAACTTCTTCTGAAGAATAGTTTTTTCTCATATAATGAGAAGATGAATTCAAAATATCTAGTAAATTTTATAAACAATATAGGTATAATAAAGTTTCAACCAGATTGTTTTAAAGAATCTGGTTGAATTGTATTATTACTTATAATAGAATAAGAAATAAAGGTTTATATGTTTTAATGAGAGAGTAAGGTGTTATTATTGATTTATTAAATTTCGAAAGTATTCATAGTACTTTCAAAATAATCCAGATTCTTATCTGTAAAATCTAAATGTGTAACGAATCTTAAAAGATGTTTGCCAAAAGTAACGCAAAGGATATTGTGGTTAAGCATTTTTGCAACAAACTCTGATGCTAAAATCGTTTCAGGTAATTCAAATATTACTATATTAGTTTCGATTGGGTATACTTCTTTTACAAAGTCTTTTTTTGCTAATATATCACCAATTTTTCTTGCTCTTTGATGATCCTCTTTCAATCTTTCAACATTATTTTCCAATGCAAATATACCTGCTGCTGCCAAGTATCCTGCTTGTCGCCAGCCTCCTCCCATTACTTTTCTAAATCTTCTTGCTTTGTTTATGTCTTCTTTCGTTCCTAATAATAAAGAACCAATAGGGCATCCTAATCCTTTAGATAAACAAATGGAAATGGTGTCAAAAATCTTACCATATTCTTTGGGATCTTCATTTGTTTCAACTAATGCATTAAAAAGTCGGGCACCATCCAGGTGAAGTTTTAAATTATTAGCATCACAAAGCTGTTTTATTTTCTTTATTTCATTAATATCATAAATACTTCCACCACCTTTATTCATAGTGTTTTCTAAAGAAACCAATTTAGTTAAGGGAAGATGTATATCATTCTTATTATTTATTGATTCTATAACTTGATCTGCTGTAATTCTACCTTTATCACCAGTTATTAATTTTACTGATGAAAAAGCGTTAAGAGCGATACCACCACCTTCGTATAAATAAATATGAGAAAGGTTGCTACATATTACTTCATTTCCGGGCTGGCAATGTACTCTTATTGCAAGTTGGTTGGTCATTGTGCCTGAAGTGCAAAACAATGCGGCTTCCATTCCAAACATTTCTGCAATCTTATTTTCGAGTTTTATCACAGTTGGATCATCTCCAAATACGTCATCTCCAACTTCAGCATTCAACATTGCATTTAGCATTTCAGCAGTTTGTTTGCTTACGGTGTCGCTTCTTAAGTCTATTTTTACTTCTTTCATTTGTGTTTTTATTAAATAGTTTTAATGATAAATAAAGACTGCAAATGTAGGAAAAAATAG
>CAYRBL010000238.1:0-5650 GCA_964422385.1 uncultured Bacteroides sp. | reverse complement strand
AGGAGGTACGACGAAGCAATCTAAAAATGAGATTGCTTCGCTTCGCTCGCAATGACGGTAGTAGTTTATTATTTTTATTCTTCCTAATAGCCTAAAAGTCTAAACAGCTAATAGCCTACTTCACCCTCTCCGGATTCTTTGCCAGAAACTGTGCCCACGAACTCACTGCCCCACTATCATCCTCAGGTAAATCTTTTTGAAAGTAATGACATACTGCAGCAGCCAAGCCATCAGTTGCATCCAAATATTTGGGCATCTCGGCTATGGTTAAAAGATTCTTCAACATAGCTGCCACCTGTTCCTTCGATGCACTACCGTTACCGGTTATCGATTGTTTTATTTTTTTAGGCGAATATTCAAAGATTGGCACATCCCTATAAAGCCCAGCAGCCATAGCAACACCCTGAGCACGCCCCAACTTAAGCATCGATTGCACATTCTTCCCGAAGAAAGGAGCTTCGATGGCTAAAGAGTCTGGTTTATATTTTTCAATTAAATCGAGGCAAGTCTCGAATATTTTCTTTAATTTTAACGCCTGATTGGGGAGTTTATCTAATTTAAGTACATCCATGTCGATTAACGTGATTTTATTGCCCTTTTGAGCAATAATTCCGTAACCCATAATGGTTGTACCGGGGTCAATACCTAATATAATACGTTCTTTATTCAAACTTAATTTGATTAAATGTTAGAAAAAGCAAAATTAACTAAAACTTACGACTTATTGATAAAAACAATAATAATAATAGCATCTTATAGCTATATTTATTATCAACTCTTCTATGGCGAAAACTACAGAACCGTATTCCAAACCTTCAAACATCTTATCCTTAACGGTAGTTTGGCATTCTCACTCATACTTGTGTTTTTATTAATGCTTGCCAATTGGAGTATCGAAGCATTTAAATGGAGATTTATGATATCAAAAATAGAAGATATAAGCTTTTTTAGTTCGCTCAAAGGTATTTTGGCAGGCATAAGTGTGGGCACTTTTACACCAAACAGAGTTGGAGAATTTATGGGCAGGGTATTTAATCTTAAAATTGCAAGTCCATGGAAAGCTATTTTCATTTCGATAATCGGAAGCATGAGTCAGCTTTTAGTAACATTTCTTTTGGGGAGTATTAGCATTGCTATTCTCGGCGAAATGTATTTTAAAGTCCACGATCAAAACCTACGCTTCTTCTTCTACGTATTCCTCTTTTTATTATTAATTATAGATATTATTTTTATACTAATGTATTTTAATGTTTCTTTTATAAATTCTTTTATTAACAAAAGGATTAAGAAACGATGGAAACGGATAAGAAGTTATTTATATGTGTTTTCTATTTTTAATAATAAAGAATTGTTGAAGGTTTTAAGCTTAAGTTTTATAAGATATAGTATTTTTAGTTTTCAATTCTACATACTTCTTGCGGCGTTTCAGGTTCCTATTTCCATGTTCGAAAGTATTATTCTAACTTCTTTTATTTATTTTGCAATGGCTGCCATTCCAACAATTGCCCTTGCCGAGGTGGGAATTAGAGGTTCGGTGGCTATTGGAGTGTTTAGTTATTATTTCGAATACCTCCGTTCGTACGAAGCCATAAATCCTTTAGCTATTCTTGCGGCTTCCTCCGTTTTGTGGTTGATCAATCTTGCGATACCAGCTATTATAGGTAATTTCTATGTTGGCAATCTTCATTTCTTTTATAAGAAAAAAGAGAATGATTAAAACAATTTTCGAAATCCTGCTTGCTCTTTTGCTTGCCATTTCAGGCAAGTTTTATTTGGAATTAATATTAAAATATATCCTTAACTGGAATAAATTAATTGCAAATCAAAAGAACTTAACTCCTACTGATGGTATTAACCTCAGCATAGTTATAGCAGCCCGCAACGAAGAGAATACTATAAAAAATATCTTAACTGATCTTATCAATCAATCGTATCCTGCCAATAAGTATGAAGTAATTATTGTAGATGATTTTTCTGATGATAATACCTATACTATTATTAATAATTTTATCAATGATAATGGAAGAAATACATTTCATTTATTAAAAAAAGAAGACAAGAATACAACTCCTTTTGGTAAAAAGAATGCAATCATTAGAGGAGTTGCACAAGCCAAAGGAGATTTAATTATACAAACAGATGCCGATTGTAGCGTTGGAAAAGAGTGGCTACAGACGATAGCAAACAATTACGAGGAATACAAACCCAAAATGATGTTTGGTTTAGTAGCTTATAAAGATGATAAAACTATTTTCGAAAAGCTACAACATCTCGAGTTCTTAAGTTTGATAGCTTCAGGTGCCGCAGCTGCATATAATAAACCTATTATGTGTAATGGCGCCAATCTTATTTATGAAAGAAAAGCTTATCAAGAAATACAAACGTTGGCAACAAAAGATATTTATGCTTCGGGTGACGATGTTTTTCTATTATTAAACTTTAAAAAGGCTTTTGGAAATAATTCTATTAAAGTAATCATAGATAAAGAGGCAATAGTTTACACAAAAGCCAAAGAAACCTTGAAGGAATTCTGTAATCAAAGAATAAGATGGGCATCTAAATCAAAAGGCTACAAGGATTGGGATATTATTAAAACCGCCTTAATAGTTTTTGTCTTTAATATAAGTTTACTTCTTAGTTTTATTTTTTCCTTTTATTTCAATACTATTCTATTATTATTTTCGATATTTTTCATCTTAAAAATAATAATAGACATCCCTATACTATATAATATATGTATGCACACAAATAGGCGTGATCTGTTGAAGTACTATTTGCCACTTCAGATAATATATCCGATTTATCTATGCTTTGCTGCAATAGCCGGATTTATTTCAAAATATAATTGGAAAGGGAGAAGTATTACAAATTAAGTTTTGATTTATTAGCTGCCATCACTTCTGCAATTAACAAATCAACTGGTCTTGTAATTTTAATATTCATTTCGTTTCCTGCAGAAAGATATATTTTCTCGCCCATAGCCTCCAACACCGAAGCATCATCTGTAAACTCTGCCTTAAATTCAGTTTCGTAGGCCTTCTTTATAAGATCAGTGTTGAAACATTGGGGAGTTTGCACAAGCATAATATCATTTCTGTTTATAGCTTTGTTTTCTTCTTTAACAAGCATTCTTACAGATTCGCTAACGACAACAGCTGGAATAGCATTTCCTTTTAACTCAGCAAGCTTAAAAGCTTCTTCAATTACAGTATTACTTACAAACGGACGAACCGCATCGTGTATAGCCACCAAATCGGTTTCGGTAATATCTAATCCATTTTTCACAGAATAAAAACGTTCTTCTCCACCTTTAACAATCTTAAGTGGTATCGAAAAATTATATTCTTCAACAAGCTTTTCCCAATAACTAATATGGTTTTCAGGTAAAACGAGTACTATTTCTATTGAATTATCATAATTAAAAAATGCAATGATAGTGTGCATCAAAAGCGGTTTGCTTTTTAAAACTATAAATTGTTTCGGTATATCAGATTTCATCCTGTTTCCCGAACCTCCTGCTACAATAATTACTGTCTTTCTCATAGGCGAAAAAAAAGACCTAACTTCTTTTGAAAAGTTAAGTCTTTAGTGTTATAAATTGATTGTTTTTGTTTTTTCTTAGATGATCAACATTGCATCGCCATAAGTTAAAAACTTGTACTTTTGTTCAACTGCTTCTTTATATCCCTTCATTACTAAATCAAACCCACCAAAAGCTGCTGCCATCATCAACATCGACGACATCGAAGGGTGAAAATTAGTAACCATAGCATTTGCTACACTAAAATCGTAAGGAGGAAATATAAATTTGTTGGTCCATCCATTATAAGGATTAAGATTTCCGTTTACTGCAACTGATGATTCAATACCTTTCATCGTAGTGGTACCAATTGCACAAACTTTCTTTTTGTTGGCTCTAGCTTTATTGACAATTTCAGTATTTTCTAAAGTAATAATCAACTCTTCTGAATCCATTTTATGTTTGGTTAAATCTTCAACATCTATAGTTCTGAAATTACCCAAACCTGCGTGTAAAGTGATACTGGCAAAATCAACGCCTTTTAGTTCTAAGCGTTTCATAAGCTCGCGACTAAAATGAAAACCTGCTGTTGGAGCAGCAACTGCACCCTCATGTTGTGCATATATCGTTTGATATCTATCTTTATCATCAGGTTCTATTTCCCTTAGCCTAAGCAACTCTTCGGGTAGAGGAGTATGACCTAATCTTTTTAAGGTATTTTTAAACTCAGCATGGGTGCCGTCATATAAAAACCTAAGAGTTCTACCTCTTGATGTGGTATTATCAATAACTTCGGCAACCAATGAATCATCGTCACCAAAATAGAGTTTGTTCCCTATTCTTATTTTTCTTGCAGGATCAACTAAAACATCCCACAAACGGCTTTCTGCATTTAATTCCCTTAAAAGAAAAACAGTTATCTTAGCCCCTGTTTTTTCTTTTTCCCCATAAAGTAATGCTGGGAAGACCTTTGTATTATTTAATATAAAAACATCTCCATCATCGAAGTAATTTAAAATGTCTTTAAATATTTTATGCTCTATTGTCTGTGTTTTGCGATTTAAAACCATCAAACGAGATTCATCCCTTTGGTCTGAAGGATGGTCAGCTACTAAATCTTTAGGTAAATGGTAACGAAATTGAGATAATTTCATGTTATATGTTTAATTATTTACTAACGTATATAAAAAGTGTGCAAAGATAATCAATTTTAAAGCAAAAGTCAAGTAAAAATGAATATTATTTAAAGTTCATCCCTGTATTGTGTTGTAATACAGTTAAAATTATTTTTTATTTTAATACAGGAAATATGTTTTTAAAGCTTTCTGGTTCAAAAGCGTTTTCTAATTTAAATTCCCCTATTCTGGTTCTACAAAGTTTCGAAAGATAAGCACCAGTGTTTAGAGCCTCGCCGAAATCGCGGGCCAATGCTCTAATATAGGTACCTTTGCTGCATACAATTCTGAAATGTACTTCAGGTAAGTTTATTGAAGTAATTTCAAATTCGCTTATCGTTATCACTTTCGATTTAATAATTACCTCTTCATTATTTCTTGCGTAGTCGTACGCACGCTTCCCTTTTATTTTTACAGCCGAAAATATGGGTGGCGTTTGTTCAAAAGTTCCGGTAAACTTCTCAGCAGCGGCTTTTATTAAGGCTTCATTTACGTGTTCGTATGGATATATTTTATCCACTTCCTTCTCCATATCGTAAGAGGGCGTTGTGGCGCCTATGGTAAAGGTGCCTGTATATTCTTTTTCCTGTGCCTGATATTCATCTATCTTCTTTGTAAACTTTCCGGTGCAAAGTATTAACAATCCCGTTGCCAATGGATCTAAAGTGCCTGCATGCCCAATTTTTAGTTTAGGGTAATCAAGTTTATTTCTAATAAAGTAACGGATATTGTTTACCAAATCAAAAGAAGTCCATTGATAGGGTTTATTGAAAAGCAAAACTTCTCCTTCAGAGAAATTATATTCTTTCATTTATGAATTATAAAATTTTAAATACTAAAAGTAGTATCACTGTAGCGCCCATAATTATTCTATAATAACCAAAAGCTTTAAATCCATATTTGGTAAGAATGGCGATAAAGCTCTTTATAGCTATCATTGCTACTATAAATGCGA
>CAYRBL010000237.1:0-5662 GCA_964422385.1 uncultured Bacteroides sp. | reverse complement strand
GAGCAGGAGTACCTTGTAAATTACAACCACTATATATAATAATAGTAGTACTATCGTTATTATGTTTAGCTAAAACTGTTTTAGTAGTGCCAGCAGTTGTAGGCCATCCACTAATATATGTTAAGCTATCTATTTTTACTAATCTCGATTCAAAACTTTCATCTAATACAGTTGCTGATGTTGGTAAATAAAGAATATTATTTACTGACATTTTTACAATTGAATCAGGTACTATTTGAATTAAGCCATTTGTTTGTTGAGTTTTTCCAATTACTTTGATTAAATCACCTTCCGCCACAGTTGGGTACGAAGTTAAAGTTGTAGTTTTATACACATTGATACCAGTTGTTCCTTCTAATAAAAAGAAATTATAACCAGTAGTAGCATAGTTTAACCCATGAACAACGCCTATAAGTTTACAATTAACATTTAATGAATCTGCAACACCAGTTGTAGCATTAACTCCTCTTACATTTGCAACAGCATAAGTAGGTACATACTGTAAAGTTTTGAAAGTAGAATCAGCACCATAAGAGGTGTTAACTGAATTTGTAGCATAAGCTCTAACATGATAAGTTGTATTGGCTTTTAAGCCAGATAAAGCACTGGTAAATGTACCGGTAGTTCCACTTACTAAAGTATGATTTCCAGTAATAGTTGGATTAACTAAAGTATCATAACAAATACCTCTAGCAGTAATAAGGTCACCACCATCTGAAATAACATTTCCAGAAGCAACTGCTGAATTATCATTTATTGTAGTTGAAGTTCCTGTTGTAGCAGTAGGTGCTATTGCTGATGCTAATGTTGTAAAAGTAGAATCTCCACCATAAGAAAGACCCACAGAATTCATAGCAAAAGCTTTGAAGTGATATGTTTTTCCTGCTAATAACCCAGAAATGTTTCCTGAATAGATGCCTGTAGTTCCACTTACTATTACTTTGCTTTTTGAAGTGTCGGGAGCTACAACAGTATCATAGCAGAAACCTCTTGAAATAATAGGAGTATTACCATCATATGTTACATTTCCATTTAATATTGCAGAGTTCATAGTTACATAAGTTGCAGAAGTAGTTTTAACGGTGTCTGCAACTGGGTTCAAACCATAAAGAGTAATTTGCGAAGCAATAGTTGTAAGAGCAGAAGTAGATGTTAAGGCTTTACTCGCACTAGTTCTATTAACTGACCATGTATTTGTAAAGGTATTCCAGGTTCCAGTCATTTGAATAAAAAGACCAGATGTGGAAACATCAGTAAACATATAAGTATTTGTTCCATTACCGAAAGTGCCTTGAGCAGTTAAATACCTGTCGTTATTAGGTAACATATAACCTCCCGTTGTGGGTTTTGCACCTCCCACTGCGGTACCATAAAAAATAGCATCAACTGGTACTTTAGCTGAGTCGATTGCATTTGTAAATCCAGTAAAAACAGCTATTCCGTCAGCTGATGTACCCCCATTTCCAAATACTCCTAATGGATTTACATTTCCTAACAAACTGTCACCACCAGTGGTATTGTTGTTGATTGTTCTGATCCATGTAGCAGTTGAAGAAATATCGGTACTCCCAGTGCCATTAATTCTTTTACTAGAACCACCGACATAAAATGTTTGGCCAGTCACTACTGAGCCACTACTTAGGTTGTACCCATAAGTAATAGCTGCTCCAGTTGCCCATCCTTTTGATAAAGCAGTTCCGTTGTTACATACTACAACTGAATAAGGAGTTGTTGCAAAATTAATGTTTTGCGTGGCTACCAACTGAACATATTCAAATGCTGAATCGTTCCCAGAAGGGTTTGCCATATAACCTGATATTACAATCTGGCTATTTGATTTGTTGCTTTGCAATATTAAAATTAATGCGAAAGCGATAAAAAATAGAACTTTTTTCATTGGAATTATTTTGTGTTTAATTGCTTTTTAAAATAGTTTACAAAATTGCAAATAATTTTACGATATTCAAGATTTTAAATTATTTTTTTGTTAATTTCCTCTTAATTTTTTGAATGTTTAACATTTTGTATGACCAGATTCATAATTTACAAAATTAATTTATAATACAAATTAAGCCGGAACATACGTTCCGGCTTATGAAAATCAATTACTACTATTTTTGGGTTTCACAACCCTTTTAAATTAAAATTGCATTGCAATATTATAAAGATTACAAATATTAGATGTTATAAAATTTAATAATATTGTTATAAAATTTTTAAACTCTTTTCGGATTGACTTAAGCATCTTTTTAATGTTATTTCTATTTTAATTCTATACATTTATATAACTATAGCTATATTTTATTAATTTTGCAGTTTATAATTTACTATGCGAATAGATATCATTACTATATTTCCAGAAATGTTTGACGGTCCTTTTAAACATTCAATAGTTAAAAGAGCCCAAGAAAAAGGTCTTGCTGAAATACATTTTCATCAACTGAGAGACTATTCATATAATAAACACAAGCATGTTGATGATTACCCTTTTGGTGGTAGTGCCGGAATGGTGATGATGATCGAGCCTATATATAATTGTATAGAATCATTGAAAGCACAAAGGGATTATGATGAGATTATATATACCAGCCCTGATGGAGAGTTGCTTTCGCAGCCGACTTCTAATCGTTTGTCGATGCTTAATAATATAATAATATTGTGTGGGCATTATAAAGGTATTGACGAACGCATCCGCCAAAATTATATTACCCTCGAAATTTCTATTGGAGATTATGTACTGTCAGGTGGCGAACTTGCTGCTTGTGTAATCACCGATTCGATCGTAAGATTATTGCCAGGTGTTCTTGGTGACGAAACTTCTGCTCTTTCTGATTCTTTTCAGGATAATCTACTTTCACCTCCAGTTTATACACGTCCCTATGAGTTCAATGGCTTAAAAGTTCCTGATATTTTACTTTCGGGCAACGAAAAGCTGATTAATAACTGGAAACACGAGCAAGCAATAGAACGTACCAAACAAAGAAGGCCAGATATGTTGAAATAGTTATATTTAACTACTCTTTCAATTCTTAAAATTTACTCAAACCACTTTTTGAACTAAGTATATCATCACAATATAATTTGTTTTGTGATGAAACTAATTGTTTTGCCATAATAATAAAATGCCAGAAGTGGGAAATAGTTTGTTTTTGGGTTTGTATTTTTGATTTTGCATAAAAAGAAGTAGAATTTAGGTCAAAAACACTTATTTTATCGGTTTAAAAAACACAAATCACTTTTTGAACTAAGTATATTGGGATGATATAATTTGTTTTTTGCTCAAATACATTATTCTGGAGCAAGAAACACTTTGTATTTTTGGTAAAACATTTTATTTTGGAGCAAGTAACACTTTATATTTTGCACAAACATTTTATTCCGGAGCAAGAAACACTTATTATAGCCATAAAACATTTTATTATGAAATAAGAAATAGTTTGTTTTGATATGATTTTAATTCTAAAATGAAATATATGTATTTCTTCAATCTTAAATAATATGTTTAATTATTGTAATCATTTAGTCTTAAGAAATTATTTACAAATTTTTAACATATATATAATTCATAAAATCAATATACTATGATAAAGTATGACGGAGGGATGTTTTTTTTTTCAAAATATTGTTTTTATAGTTAATATTAATACTATCTTTAACAAATTTTTTAAACGAACTGAAATTAATTTAATATATTAATAAAAGTAATAAAAACAGCACTTTATGAAACACAAAAAAAATGAATCGCCTCCTTAGTTTGAAGTTTTTTATTTTAATATCCACGACATACCACCTAACTTTTGACAAATTAAATATTATACTATATTAATTAATACATATTTAAATTTATTTTTCTATGAAAAAATTTTTCACATTATTAATCGTAACTATGTTACTTATGCTTTCGGGAAATTACCTGAATGCTCAATTGGTAAATTTACCCTGCACAGGCTATAATGCCGATGTCGTTGCAAATGGCGTAGGCGCTGCAGGTACATCTACTACTGCAGATGTCGATGGCGTTGCTTGGGTATTTGTTGACAATACCTTTAGTCCTGCTGGTACTATTTGTGCAACAGGTACTACTGCTTGGCCCGCAACAAATCAAGTTACAAGTTTAATTTCGCCTAACCCTACTTTTGTTCTTCAGGCTCCTAATGTAAATAATTCATTAAGGATTGCGGGTACAGCAAATAATACTTTAACTCTTACAACACCTACAGCTTGTAATAATTTGTACTTCCTAGCTTCAGGTGGTAGCGGTGCATGTACAGTTACTGCTACTGTTAATTTTTCAGACGGTACTAACCAGGTAACTTCAGGTTTGGCTGTCCCTGACTGGTGCTCAGGAACATCTCCTGCTACTACTGTTTTCTATAGAATTCAAACTACTAACTCTGCATCTTGTACTGGAGGATCTTGCCAATATATGTATCAGGTGAATGTCCCAATTAATGCTGGAAACTTATCAAAAAACATTACTTCTATTAATTTTGCAAATACAGGTGGTGTACTTAATGTTTTTAGTGTAGCTGGTTATACTTTAAACTCACCTTATTTAGCTTCTACTCCAACTTCTTTAGCATTTAATTATGTTGCATTTGGAGGTTCATCAGCTCCTCAATCCATTTCTATAGCTGGTGGTATTCTTACAGCTAACGGAACAATTAATTTAACTGCTCCAACAGGATATAGTTTATCTTTAACTTCAAACGGAACTTATACTAGTACTTTACCTATTTCTTATACAGGAACTACTCTTCCTGCTACTACAGTTTATGTAAAATTTACTCCTTTAGCAGCTAATACTGCCTACAATGGGAATATTGTTGCTTCTGGTGGTGGTGTTGCATCCTATAATATTGGAGTAACTGGTACTTCTCAATTAATTTATTGTACTTCTGCTTCATACTATAATACATATAATAATATTTCTAATGTTACTTTTGGGAATATGAATAATCCAAGTGGAGCTTCTTACTATAGTGATTATTCAACTTCAGTTATTCCAGCTAGTGTAATTCAGGGTATTGCAACTCCAATATCTATCACCTCTGGTGGAACTCTTTATTCAGGGGCAAATAATTATACTAGTGTATGGATTGATTATAATCAGGATGGAATTTTTGATCCTGTTGCTGAATTAGCTTTTAGTGGTACTTATGCAACTATTGGAACTGTAGTAAGTGGTAATATCACAATTCCCTATACTGCTTTAGCAGGGCCTACGAGAATGAGAATTATTACAGTTGGTTATTATGGCCCTCCAGGACCATGTTGGAATAGTTCAGGCAGTACTTATTATGGTGGAGAAACAGAAGACTATACAGTTAACGTTGTTCCTGCTGTACCTTGTGTAGCTCCTTCAAGTGCTCCTACAGCTTTAGCTTTAATACCAAGTTTTACATCAATAGCTGGAAGTTTTACAGCTGCAGCAGGTACTGATAAATATCTTGTCATAAAAAGTACTACAAATTCTTTAAGTACATCTCCTGTAAATGGAACAGTATATGTTGCTGGAGCAACTTTAGGAAATGGTACTATTGTAAAATATTCAAATACCACATCTTTTAATGATATTAACTTAAATTTAGGTACTCAATATTACTACTTTGTATTTGGTGCAAATGATTTTTGTTTAAATGGTCCTACATATAATATGAGT
>CAYRBL010000236.1:0-5735 GCA_964422385.1 uncultured Bacteroides sp. | reverse complement strand
AGATAGCTTCAGGTGACTGGAGTTCAGACGTGTGCTCTTCCGATCTGAATCCCTTGTATTTTCTTCTATCAATAAGCATATCCAAACAAGTTCCATCCACACCTAACATAGGCAGACGACGGGTGATAAACGCCTGATGTTTTACAGGGAAAAGACCAGTATCAATGCCAAGTTTCTTAGCAAATTTATCCCCTTCAGGGCCTAATGCATTAATGAATACCTCTGTTTCATATTCCACGTATTCCTTGTTGTGATCATACACAAGTGCGCGATAAGTGTTGCCAGTCTTTTCAACATCAATCAGGTTGCAATCTTCCAAAACAGTGCCACCATTTTCAATACCTATACCACGGATAAGATCTATAACCCTTCCTGGAGTTGCTTGCCAGCAGTCGTTGGTTATCAAAGCTGCCTGATATGTATTAAGATTAGTATTAAAATATGGTGAGATCTCCTTACGGAAATCTTTAGGGTCTATCATGTGTGCATCAGACCAGGAACGTGAAGCATCCAAAGCTTTGTAAGTTGCATCATCATGGGCGAAACTAACATATTTTATAGCTTTATAATCTATATTCTTTAGCTTTTGAAGGTCTTTGAATATTTCAAGATTATGGGTAGCAATGTCGCTGATCTCAGGCACTGTGAAAGCCGGACGACCTCCAGCGATGTTGCGCCACGAAGCTCCTCTGCCATTATTAATCATTACTGGTTTAAGGCCTGCTTCCGAAAGATATCTAAACAATGCACTGCCACCGATACCTCCACCTGCAACAAATGATTGAACTTTTACCTTTCTAACTTCCTTGCCCGTAACATTTGTAATGATCTTTTCGTGTACATTATGAGGATACAATTCGCCCATATTTACCTGATTTGACAAAGGACCACGAGGCGTAGCATCTCCTAATATCTGTATCCCGTAAGGGCGTATCTTCTGTTTAAGACGAGGGATGCAACGCTTTCCACGGCACGCACCCATACCTAAACGTGTAGTATGTTTTATTTCATCAATAGAGATGAATTTTCTATCTCCGACTATATTTAAGATTTCGTTTAGCTGCACATCATCGCAATGACAAACATAGGTCTTGGACTCTACGGCCTCGGCAGGTTTAAACTCTACTTTTGATGGATACTTTTCTTTAACTATAAATCCTTTTACTTTAACCAAATCTTCGCCATGAACTGTGAGACATTTTACTCTTGCAATGTTTGTTTTGTTAGGCTTCAAAAGAATTTTTTCAATAGAACCTTCGCCAACGATTGCACCATTATTATCTACCAGATATACTTCTTCACCTTCGGTTGCGGCATATTCAATTGGAAGGAAGGCCCAATCTTTTTTAACATTATATCCGAAGATTGCAAGGCCAGGACATTGGAAAACGCAGTCCATACAACCAATACATTTTTCAAAATCTATTTGAGGAACTGTGCTTGTACTAGATTTAGTGATAGCACCGTATTTACAGGCAAAGGCACAAGGATTACAAGCAAAACCATACAAGCAATCAATCTGTACAAAACCTTTTCCATTCATACGTTCAGCATCGGGTAGGTAAGGTGTTTCAATCACTCTTGTTGGGTGCTGCTGAGAATCTATATACTCTTTAGATATTTCTAAGTAAGCCTCGTAATCATATCTTTCTCCCATGTCTTGCAGTATCTCAAAGGCTACTTGTTTGCCTCTCAAAACAGCGCTCGTACCTTCACCAATTCTGATGGCATCGCCTACACCATAGCATTGACGACCGAATACTTCATTACCTTTAATCAAAAGTTGATCATCAGGAACAAGGCCTGTACATATATTAATTGCATCAATTCCATCAATGATTTTTTCAGTGCCAGGTATAGGTGCGAAGTTTTCGCACTCTGCAATCACTGCACCGATCACACCATCGTGAGTTGCATTAGGTATTGCTTTTAAAAGAATATGCGACGTTAAAACCGGAATACCTAAACGGCGTACACGGTTGGCCTGTACCGGGAATCCACCTTCGTGAGGCTGTGCTTCGATGATAGCTTTTACAGTTGCACCGCCTTGCATCAACTGATAAGATGTAAGGTATCCAATATTCCCAGCTCCAACTGTTAAAACGTTTTTACCCAAAAGAGTCAGCTCATTGTTCATCATCTTCTGAACTACTGCCGCAGTATATACACCGGGCAAATCGTCATTCTCGAAAGTAGGCATAAAAGGTACCGCACCTGTAGCAATTACAAGCTGTTCGGCATCTACATAATATATCTCGTCGGTCTCCACATTCTTCACAGCTATACGTTTTCCTTCCAATAAATCCCACACAGTAGAATTTAGGAAAATGCCGTCGTGATTATCCCCGGCAAGGGTAGTAGCTATGTCGAAACCTCGCATACCACCAAACTTCTTTTCTTTCTCAAAGAAGAAAAACTGATGCGTCTGCATTAGGAATTGACCACCTATCTTGTCATTATTATCAATAACTATGTTTGGGATGTTATGCTTCATAAGTTCTTCGCGGGCTGCCAATCCTGCAGGACCTGCACCTATAATAGCCACTCGGGTCTTATAGATTTTAATAGAATCTTGTTTGTTAATTACCGCGATGTCAGGGTTGTAATCTTTGGGTATCTCGCGAACCTCTTTTATGCTATCAACTTTAGTTATACAGATACGTTTGATACTTCCATCAACAAGCATTTCGCAAGCACCGCACTTTCCAATTCCGCACTCCAGACTACGCTCACGGTTCTGAAGACTATGACTATGCACAGGGTAACCGGCCTGATGCAATGCAGCCGCGATGGTGAATCCCTTCTCACCGTTTATTTCTTTTCCATCAAACTTAAATGTAATTGTGTCAACTTTTGGGACATCTAAAATAGGATGTTTTGTTATTTTATACATTGTGTTATAATATGTTTGACTATGATTTGTATTATGTAAATTGTTACTGTTAATTAAGTAGCAAAATTACATTTATTTTAAGAAGTAAAAAGGTTTTTGACAAATAATTTTTACTGAAAATACTTTGTCTTATCTATGTTATTTATTTCTTTGCAATTCTTCTTATCATACCATTAAAAATAATAAAATGTATTGGGTATAACGCGTACCAGTAGAGCCTTCCCAGGAGGCCTTTGGGGCGGAAGGTGGCTGTTTGCGTTAAAACTCTGTCAACAATTTTTAATTCTAACCAAGCTTCCCCGGGAAGCTTCATTTCGGCAAACATCAGCAAGCGTCCTTCCTCTTTATTTGCGAAAAGCACCCGCCAGAAGTCGATAGCATCGCCGGTATTGATGTGTGTAGGATTTGTGCGTCCTCTTCGCAGTCCCACTCCTCCATAAAGTCTATCAATGAAGCCCCTTATTTGCCACAACACAGTTCCGAAATACCATCCATTATCGCCCCCAATGCTCCATATTCTATCAATACTTGCTTTGGTGTCGTCGATTTTACACGTTCTTTTATCGATAAAACATCCGTATGTTGGGACTGAAAGGTAGTCGGATATTTTAAATTTCAGGTCGCTACTCGAGAAAGCATCTTTCCAACTCGAAGTTATTTCACTGTCTTCTATCACCGCCAAGGTCTTTTTTAAAGCCTCTTCATAACTAATTGGTGTGATATTTACGATTTGATTAATTGCTGTGTCTCTACAAACTACTTCAATTTTCATACTGTCGACCAGCGCAGTGGCAAGTTTGTAAGAGGTAGAGGTAATAAAATACAACCAATACGAGGAAAGTTTGGGGGTCATTATCGGCACAACTCCTATGTAGCGTTTTATGCCACGAACTTTGGCATAACCAAGCAACATTTCTTTATACGTCAGCACGTCGGGGCCTCCGATATCGTAATTATTATCGTAGGTTTGCTCCTTAAAAAGCACGAGTTCTAATATGGAAATAACGTCTGTAACGCTTATGGGCTGGCATTTTGTATGCAACCATTTTGGCGCAATCATCATAGGCAGTTTTTCTATCAGGTCGCGCATGATCTCAAAAGATGCACTCCCCGAACCTATAATTATCCCTGCCCTGAGCGTGGTAAGATGATATTTCTTGCTTTTAAGTTCGTCTTCAACAGCTTTTCGAGAGTCTAAATGTTCCGACAACACATTTTCGTTCACAATGCCACTCAAAAATATTACTTGTTGGGCATTTGTTTTCTCAATCGCATCCCTGAAATTGCTTGCACACTGTTTCTCCAGATTCTTAAAGTCGCGCGAATTGGACATAGAATGTATGAGATAATAAGCGGCATCAATATCTTTTGGGAGATGCGTCAGAGTGTCGGCATTCAAAAAATCGGCTTCAATTATCTCGATATGTTCGCTGATATACGAAGGCAGATTCAGCCTTTTTGCATCTCTAACGCAGCACACTACCCTATGGTTTTTGTTTATTAGAGTTGTCAATAACCGCTTGCCAATATAACCTGTTACGCCTGTTAAAAGTATTTTCATTACATCTAAATTATTAGGATGTAAAAGTACTCATTATAATTATGTATGTGGGTAAAAAAATTAGATAATTTTTTTAGACTGTTAGGAGTCTAGGTGTTTAGACTGTTAGGTTTTTTCTAGTTATATTATGATAAAAAAGTCAGTTTGTTTGCATCATTCGTCACAACATTACTATTATTAGTGCACGCAACGCAAGTGATGATAAGGAAGAGGAGTTTTTTCATCGCTCTATATATATATTGTATAAAAAATTAAACTTGCAGTTGTTTTTGGTCGCTATCTGTTGCTGCCCACTCTCGTTCAAATTTTATTTGTTTGCCAAATGTGACTTTATAAATAGCAAATTCGGATAAAAATGAATACACTACTGCGCCCAATAACATTATTATTAATGCACTTTCTAATGCAGGTACGAACCAGAAGCCAAAGAAATTGTAAACTCTTGCATTTGATGGATCCGATTTCTTATAAACAACCCTCACTTGAAGTCCATTTTCTAAGTTTGTATTCGTTTCGCCTTGAAATTTGTATATGTACGAATCGAGTTCAAACTGTATAATTGGCGCACTAAACGAACCGCCAGATCTTCCACCCGACGACCAAAATCTGGTGTCAACCACCTGACCGTTTGTAAACCTACTATTAATTATAAAGTCTAGTCTGTTTAAAACAAGTACAGTATGATTATTGCAACACCTATGAAGAAAATTTTATCTCTATTTAAATTTATTGTCATACTTCAATTGCTTTTATGGTTGTGCATTAAAATTTCCTTCTTTAAATTTGTATTAAAAATCTTATTAAATAAAATGTAAAAGTATACATTATTATTATACCATCTAATAAATATTTTTATTTAATATACCAAGCCTTTAGGCTTGGGGGAGGATTATGTGCTTGTAATGGGCTTCAGCCCTGATGTATTCATGAAAAAGTCAGGGCTGAAGCCCCTGATGTGTAGTGTTGCTGCGAATCCCTAGCATAAATGCTAGGGTTAGTAGATTATTGATACTATTTTTTATATCTAGTAACCCCAGCATTTATGCTGGGGGCTGAATAATATGGATGATTTGGGCTTCAGCCCTGACTTTTCATAAAGTTTTTTAATTTATTTATAAAAATAATTATGGTATGAATAAAATAAATCCATTCTATCCCTAAAACCATACGTACACCCGATAGTAGGATTAATTTGCCTGGTACTTTTATGTAAGTTAGCGCTGCTAAAAGTAATTTGTTGGGATTTATTTCATTAAAAGGAAAGATTTATTTGCCACTGTT
>CAYRBL010000235.1:0-5736 GCA_964422385.1 uncultured Bacteroides sp. | reverse complement strand
ATGAAATAAATATGTACTTTTACACTTTATTATAATTATTAATGTTCAAATAATTAAAAAAAAGATGAAAATGAAAAAACATTTTAAGAAAAACAGATTGATTTATACAGTCATTTTAGCAAGTTTCTTTTTGATAGGAGTAATCACATGCAAAAAAGAAACCTCATATCCAGATTATAGACTGAAATATTGTGGTAATTTCTATTTTAAAAATGTGAATTGGTATACTTATATTACTGGTGGAGGTGGTTCTCATTCCGATTCTTTAGTTGGGGTTATAAGCATACTTAATCATTCTGATAGTCTTATTTTTATAAGATATAGAAAAGGTGTGAATAATACAATATGTAATGGGGATAGTGTATTTGGGGCGTATCTTGAACCTAGACTTTTTGAAAATGGCAATTTATCTTATGATAGAGTATATAATTGTTCTGCTAATTCCAGTTTTACTGGAAGTTTTCATGGATTAGATACCGTTTTAATTTATATAAAATCAGGTGGGATAGCAGTGCAATATGGTGATAATATAATTGGAGTAAGAATAAAATAAAAAAAAACTTTTGCATGATATAAATATGTACTTTTACACTTTAAATTAAAATATCTTTTATGAGATATAGTTACTACATTTTAATTTTTATTTTAGTTACTGTCAGCTCAAAACTGAACGCTCAAATAGTGATTAATGAGGTGTCTTCTTATAATGGATCAGTGATATCTGACGAAAATAATAAAATACACGATTGGATAGAATTATACAATAATAGCACTTCGACTGTCGCTTTATATAATTATTCGCTCGAAAATAGAGTTGGGGAGAAGTGGTATTTCCCCAATTGTTACTTCCCTGCTAAATCTTTTTTGCTAATATTTGCTTCTGGCGAGAGTAAAAATGGTAGTGTTTTGCATACTTCTTTTAAATTGTCAAAACTAGGTGAAGATGTTAAATTATTTGATGATAATAATGTTTTAATAAATGAAATTACAATTGGAAGTATGCAACTAAACCATTCAATAGGCAGGTTTCCTGATGCTAGCAATTCAATTTATATTTTCGATGTTCCTACACCTTGCTTTTCGAATAATAATTCGAAAGCATATAAAAGGTATGCTGACAATCCAGTTTTTTCTTATGATAATGGCTTTTATTCAAGCTCAATTTTATTAAAAATTACTAACAATAATTCAAATTCTATCCTATATTTTACAAGCGATGGGAGTAATCCGGATACCACTTCCAATAAATATGTCGCTCCATTTCAAATCGATTCTTCAATTGTAATTAAAGCAAGAATGTATAGTAATGATATTACAATTTTGCCTTCGGAAGAGATTTGTAAAACGTATTTTATGAATTATAAATCCACTTTACCAGTGTTTTCGATAAGTACAAAGCCATATAATTTGTGGGATTGGAACCATGGGATATATGTTTTGGGTCCAAATGCCGATACTTTTTATCCGTATCATGGTGCTAATTTTTGGCAAGAATGGGAAATTCCGGCTCATATTCAGTTTTATGAATCAAATCAAAAATTAATAATCGAACAAGATGCTGGTCTTTCTATTAATGGAGGCTCAGTATCCCGCACAAGGCCACAGCAATCATTGCGGATTACTTCAAGAAATAAATATGGTGACAACGACTTAAGTTATCGTTTTTTTGAAGAAAAAAATATAAAGAGTTTCGATAATATAGTGCTTCGCAATTCGAGTTTGGATTTTAATATTACTCAATTCAGAGATGGCTCCTTACATAAGTTGATGTTGATAGGAAAACTTAATATCGACTTGCTTTGTTACAGACCTTCAGTTGTTTTTTTGAATGGTAAATATTGGGGTGTACAGAATATTAGAGAGCGTTTTAGCAAGCATTATATCGAAGAAAACTATCATATAAATGCTGATAATGTAGATTTGCTTGAAGAAGATACCGCTATAATCGAAGGGAACTTTGATGCTTTTAATAAGATGCAGTCATTTATTCATAATTCGGATATGAGCTTGACTTTCAATTACGATTCTGCTAAAGTAATGCTTGATGTCGAAAGTTTGTGCGATTATTATATTGCCGAAACATTTCTGACAAATACCGACTGGCCTTACAATAACCTTAAATATTGGAAATCGCATAATCCTGAAACAAAATGGAGGTATATGCTTATGGATTTGGATGTTTCTTTAGGCTGTTTTGGATGGGCTCCTGCAAATATGGATCTTTTGGGAAGGATTATGGGTAGTTATGGTGACACAAATAAGCATGTGCAAATTTTAAAAAGTTTACTTAGAAATACCGATTTTAGAACATATTTTATAAATAGGTATTGTGATTTGGTAAATACAGTGTTTAGCTCAGAAAATATGAAACAACATATCGAAAAAATAAAGAAAACTTTGGAACCCGAAATGCCGTTTCATTTCAATAGATGGGGTAGTTCAATTGGTGCTTGGTATTGGGAGATTGACAATGTTGTAATTCCATTTATTGAAGCTAAACCATCTTACGCACTGCAGTTTGTACAAGATACTTTTATGATGAATAAAAAAATAGAACTTGAATTAAAAGTGTATCCACCAGAGGCTGGTCTTATAAAAATAAATACGATTACTCCGTCACCATTTCCTTGGAAAGGCACTTATTTTGATGGCAATCCAATTACTGCAACTGCTATAGAACACCCAGGTTACAGATTTGTAAAATGGCAATCAAACAAACTTATAATTAATAGTTTTAATAAGAATTCTTTTACCGCAAATTTAGATTCTAATACTACATTAATAGCAGTATTTGAGCAATTTCTGACTAATCATCAATTAAATATTTTTCCAAATCCTGCAACTAATATTATTAAACTTGATTTTTTGGAAGAAACCAATAGTTCAATAACTTTTAATATTTATGATTGTTATGGTAAAGTAGCTAAAAGTATAATGTATACAGGTAATGTAGGTTTGAATGAAACTGAGATTTATATTGCAGATTTAAAAATTGGGATTTATATAGTAAAAATGCAATCGGATACAGAAACACGAATAGCAAAGTTTGTAGTCAATTAAAATTAATTTGATTATAAATCAAAATAACTAATGGAAAAACACAATAAGCATATTAATAAACATTTTATATTGCTGCTAATTATATACATTAGCTGTGTTCCTATTTATTTACAATCCCAAATTATCACACCTGTTTTATTAGCACCTTTGCCCGATTCCATTACCGAAAGTTCGGGGATAGAAGTAAATAATTCCAATTCAATTTGGACGCATAATGATAGTGGTGATAAAGCAAGAATTTATAAAATAGATACATTAGGTAATTTATTGAGGATTTTGAATTTTAAAAACACAAATGCTATCGATTGCGAAGATATAACTCAAGATAATTTAGGGAATTATTATCTTGGTGATTTTGGGAATAATAATAATGATAGAACAAATTTACGCATTTATAAAATTCCTAATCCTGATTTAATAGTGGGAGATAGTGTTTTGCCTCAAGTAATACATTTTCATTATCCCGATCAGGATTCGTTCCCTCCTGCTTTAGTTAATCAGAATTTTGATTGTGAGGCAATGTTCCATTTTAATGGAAATTTATATTTGTTTTCAAAAAATAGAGGTGTCTCCAAGTATAGTAGAATGTACCGATTGCCTGATACAGCAGGTACATATACCGCTACACTTGTTGATAGTATAAGTACAGAAGCTTGGGTAACTTCTGCAGATATTAGCCCTTCAGGCAAAACAGTTGCAATTTTATCAGATATGAATTTATGGTTGATAACAGGTTTTAATGGAACTGATTTTCTTCATGGAAATGTTAAAAGAATTGATTTTACATATACTCAAAAAGAAGGAGTTGTGTTTGTTAATGATACCACTTTGTATTTAACTGATGAAAAAGCATTAGGGATAGGTGGAAATCTATATAAATTGTCGATTGAGAGTTGGCTCAATTCAGTTTCAGAAATAAAAGTAATACCCAAAGCTAAAATGTATCCAAATCCGATAACTGAAAATAGTATAGTCGAAATAAGTGATCTTTCTAAAGGAAATTATACGATTATTATTTATGATAATTTAGGTAGTAAGTTATTAGAAAGAAAAATTACACAATCAACTAACAGTATTAATTTACATAACTTTAAAAAAGGGATTTATTTTTATTCCTTAATTGATAGTAAAGGCAATATTACTAATGGGAAATTGCTTAAATGAACATAAAATAAAAAATAACAATAATATGCAATTAGATTTTGTCGAAAATATAAATGCTTACGGCGATAATATTATTAGACTTTATGATTTTAATAGTATTGAAGCTCAAAAATTTATAAAAATTTTTGAGCATTCAATTCTTAAAGATAAAACACAATTAAATCTTGCTGCGATCGATTTTATTGAAGCCAGAAATTGCAGTCTTAGTTTGCGAATAACTGACGAAGATTTTGGAATAATTTCGGATGATAATAAGATTTTTTATTGTGATATGACTCTTAAAAGCTATAAACAAATGCTACTTTTGATGAAGCCTTATGGTTTGAAAGATATTAAGGCTCACCAGTTTTTGTACGATGTAGATAGTTTAACTGATTTCCTTTTTTCGCCTGTAGGAAGCTGGGGGGAAGAGGAAGAAGATTGACAATTTTGAAGTAAAATTAAAAATTAACATTAAAAAACGACCCTTATTAAAAAAAGAATTGTATATTTGCAATAAATAAAAAGAATATGAACTTTATTAAAAATATATATATCCAAATTTTCTTAGTATTGATGCTTATTAGCATTGATAATAAAGCTAGTATACCTATCGATACGCTTAAGCTTAAAACGATGCGTGATGATACTGCCAAAGTTAATTTTCTAAATATATTGGCCGAAGATTTACGGGATTACAATACCGAACTTGGTTTGACTTATGCACAAAAGGCCCTTGAATTATCACTCAAACTTTCATACAAAATAGGGGAGGGGACTGCCTATAAAGCATTGTCTGCTATATATTATAGGATAGGGATTTATGATGCTGCCCTTGAAAACGGTTTTAAATCAATAGAGATTTTTAAAGAAGAACAAAATAAATATCTTTTGTGTAGAGCTTATAATAATGTTGGTCTCGTATATTTTGCAAGAGATGAAAAAGAAAAAGCAAAAGATTATTTCTTTAAGGCATTAGGTATTGCAGTAGAATTAAAAAACAAAGCAGAGCAAGCAAGGGTTTTGCACAATATTGCATTGTATGAATTTGAATTTGGTGATGTTCAAAAGGCAATAAATTTACATCAGCAAAGTAATAATTATGCAAAAGCAATTTACGATTTTAGAATGCTAGGGTATAATTATTGCTTTATTGGCAGATGTTATACTAAATTAATGAAATACGATAGTGCTAAGGTAAATATTGAGCAAAGTATTGAGATATTTAATAAGCTAGATAATCCTAATTTAATAGCTATGGCTTTTAATCAGTATGCTGATTATTATGTAAATGTTAAAGATTATAAAAATACACTATTCTATGCCAAAAAAGCCGAAGCCTTAGGTACTTCAATAGGTAGTCGGTATTTAATATTAGAATCTGCAGGATTGATGGCTAAAGCATATTTGGGGTTAAAAGATTATCAAAAAGCATTAGAATATAAAAGCAATTTTTTTGCACTTTCGGATACCATGAAAAACGAGAATAATTTAAAAACGGAAGCTTATCTGGAAGCAAAATTCGAATACAAT
>CAYRBL010000234.1:0-5736 GCA_964422385.1 uncultured Bacteroides sp. | reverse complement strand
TTGGTCGTCGTATTGCGATTGGTGATTTCAAACAATTAAATATAATTGTTAAGGGTGATGTGGATGGTTCAGTTGAAGCTTTATCAGATTCATTATTGAAATTATCTTCACAAGAAGTTCAGGTTAATATTATTCATAAATCTGTTGGACAGATTACCGAATCAGACATTCTGTTAGCTTCAGCTTCTGATGCTGTTGTTATCGGATTCCAGGTTCGTCCTTCAATGAGTGCCCGTAAGCTTGCCGAAGCTGAACAAATTGATGTAAGATTGTACTCTATTATTTACAATGCCATCAACGAACTTAAGGCTGCTATCGAAGGTATGCTTGCACCAGATATCGAAGAAAAGATTATTTGTAACATCGAAATCCGCGAAGTATTCAAGATTACTAAGGTTGGTACTATTGCAGGTTGTATGGTTTTGGATGGTAAAATTACACGTAATACAAAAATCAGAATTATACGCGATGGTATCGTAGTTTATACAGGTAGACTTGGCTCACTTAAACGTTTCAAAGATGACGTTAAGGAAGTATCTACAGGTTATGAATGCGGTTTGAATATCGATAACTTCAATGATATTAAAGTTGGAGATATCGTAGAAGGTTACGAAGAAATCGAAATCAAACGTAAACTGTAATTCTAAATTACATTATAATAAAAAAGGTTTGTTGAATACTCAACAAACCTTTTTTTTTATTTAAAGAAACCCCTTTTATTATCCTTTAGGAATTACAACAGGGAAATCATAATTGAAATCTGTGAAATGTGGATATTCTAAAATCTTATTTAAGAAATGAAGATATGCTTCAGAGAACTTAAATTTATTTACATCATAATAATCATTTGACAAAGGCTTGTTACCTATCGAACCCATATCTACAGAAGTAGTGTTGAACTCTTCCAGTTCTTCGTAAGGAACAATTTTATCAATAACCGGCATCTGACCGTACTCTTCTCTTAATAATAAATCCACAACTTTATCGGCTAAAGTAGTAGTTAGTCTTCTATCATATTGGCTGCATCTTCCGGCGCGTGCATAATAACCGGTAATCTGCGAACGTGCATCAATGCCTAACTTCTGTGATATTTCTGAAGCTATAATTCCACTGATACCACCAAAACGTGGATGTCCGTATTCATCAACTTCCGAACTTGCATACACCACATCTACCTTGTCTGATTTCTCATCATACCATCTTACACCTTCCGAAACCGGAATGATAAGCATCTTTTTAGGATTGCGCATATAGGTTTCTTTAACGGTTTCGAAGAAGAATTCTTTGCGTTCTTTGGTAACTTCAAACTCTGGTATCAATGCTAAATCAGCACCACCAAACAAAGCTGAACCTGTTAACCAACCAGCATCTCTTCCCATAACTTCCAACACCATGATACGTGAATGTGATTCGGCAGTAGTCTTTAGTTTGCCAGTAAACTCAGCAATAGCTTTTGCTGCCGAAGGGAAACCAGGACATAATACTGCTTCGATATCTGTGCCATTAAAGTTATGCATGGTACGTGTGCGGAGATCGTTGTCGATTGTTTTTGGGAAACCTATTACAGGAATTCCTTCTGTTTCGTACAAACGTTTTGCAGCTCCATTCGTATCATCGCCACCTATGGTAACCAATACATCTATCTTATATCTCTTAAGATTATGTAATATTTGTGGCACTCTGTTTTCAGGATTCTTCTTTGATGGAAATGGATTTGTACGGCTCGAACGCAATGCAGTTCCTCCATACCATCCATCATAAGGCTGATGGGTTAGGTCAACGATGTCGCCCTCTCCCAACAATCCTTTCCATCCTTGGCGGATACCATATACTTTGTATCCTAACATAGATGCTCTGTTTCTAATCGACTCTATACTGGAATTAATTGCAGGGGTATCGCCACCACCTGATAATATCGCCAGTGTTTTTCCTTTAAATAATTTGTGTTCTGATTTCATATACGTATTTTTGATATTATTAAATGCTCTTTATTTTATAATACTTTCGTCTGTCTTATTTTTCTTCTTATCTGCTTCAGGCTTTGTTTCGGATATCTTCTTTCCTTTACTATAAATTACCCTGTAAATAACGTTTCCTTTTTGATCCCAGTATTGCCACACTCCATCTTTTGTTTGCTTGATATACGAACCTTCCCCTGATTTCTTCCCATTCTGATAATACTCTGTCCATTTGCCATCTGGGCGATTATTTATAAAGTTTTGTTCTTTGTATTTTGCACCATATTTATCAAAGAAAACCCACATACCTTCCTTTTGGTTTTCTTTATAATTTCCTTGCGATATTATTATGCCGGTATCATACCATTCGGTCCATTTGCCATCCATTTTTCCTTTCTTATACGAACCTTCCGATTTCTTTATACCATTATCAAACCATAATATATCACTTCCATTTTTAAGATCATTAGTATAATACGTCTCATATTTCTTTCTGCCTTTTTCGTACCAGCCTTCCCATTTACCATCCATCTTTCCGGCCTTAAAATTTCCTTTATCTTTTACGTTTCCGTTCTTATACCAGTTGGTCCATTCTCCCTCTTCCTTTCCTTCAACGTATGGTCCCTGATGTAGTTTCTGTCCGTTTTCGTACCAGCTTGTCCATACATCCGTACGTTTTCCATTCTTATATTTGCCCTCTCTCCACTTGGTACCATCTTCGAAATAATATACCCACAAACCCTCTTGTTGTCCTTTTATAAACTTACCTTTGCTCCCAACTTTTCCATTGTTATGATAAAACACCCAGTTACTATCCTGAAGGTCGTCTATCATTTTTCCTTCCATTTCTTTGTTGCCGTTTTTGTACCACCAGCAAGCATATCCTATTATTTTATCATTAGCATATATTCCTTCAAAACTCTTGGTGCCATCGTCAAACCAAGTTGTGGATTTACCTTCTTTCATTCCGTTTTTATATTCCGATTCTTCTTTCAAAGTTCCCAATTCGTACCAGGCAGTATACTTACCTTCGTATTTCGAGTTCACAACCTTTACTTCGCTTTTCTTTTGTTCGTTTCCATACCAAAATATATTGGTGCCATTTTCGATATATTCTTCACTTAGTTTTTTACCATCTTCATAAAAGGCCACCCATTTGCCTACTTTCTTACCATTATTATATACCCCCTCTTTCCAAACCTGCCCATTCTTATACCACCAGGTCCATTTGCCATCTCTCACGGTGTCGTTGATAAGCATTCCTTCGATAGCTTTTTTATCGTTATCCCAGATTTCTGTTTTAAGTTTCTGAGCAAAAATATATGTATTAACTGATAAAATAAAAAGGATTAACAGCGATAGTTTTTTCATATTTGGATTGCTTTATTTATTTCTTTCGGTTGTGTACAGCACTAATTGTTCCATCGAAGTGCGAGCTTCGCTTTCGGGAAACTCTCTTAAAATATTCAGCGCTTTCTCGCGATATTCTATCATCTTTTCTCTGGCATAATTAATACCGCCGCTCTGATTCACCTCATCTATCAACAAATTTACTCTGTCAGGATTATTATGATGTCGTTTTACGGTATTAATAATCTTTCTTTTTTCAAGATAATTGCTATTGTTGAGCATATATATCAAAGGCAAAGTCATTTTTTGTTCTTTAATATCTATGCCGTTTGGCTTGCCTGTTTTATTTATTTTCTCGTAGTCGAAAAGGTCGTCTTTTATTTGAAAAGCGATGCCTACATATTCTCCAAACTGATGCATTTTTGTGATTGTTTCCTCATCAACACCTGTAGAAGCGGCACCACAGGCGCAACAGGAAGCTATTAAAGATGCCGTTTTCTTACGTATAATTTCGTAATAAATGCTTTCTTTTATATCCAGATTCCTTGCTTTCTCTATCTGCAACAGTTCGCCTTCGCTCATTTCTCTTACTGCATCCGACACTATTTTTAACAGTTTAAAATCTTCGTTATTTATAGCTAACAGAAGGCCTCTCGACAATAAATAATCTCCTACTAAAACTGATATTTTATTTTTCCATAAAGCGTTTACCGAAAAGAAACCGCGTCTTTCGTTCGAGTCGTCTACTACGTCGTCGTGTACAAGAGTTGCGGTATGCAAAAGTTCGATTAAGGAAGCGGCTCTATAGGTAGTTTCGCCGACTTTTCCACATATTTCGGCAGCCAGAAACACGAACATAGGGCGCATTTGTTTACCTTTGGTCTTTAAAATGTATCGGGTAACTATGTTAAGTAAGGGCACGGAGGACTGCATCGAGGATTTGAATTTCTTCTCAAACTCGTCAATGTAAGGTGCTATAGGCTTTTTTATATCGTTAAGTGAAATCATAATTTATAAAGTTCAAAAGTACTAAAAATATACATATAAAAAAGAATAATTAAGAATTAATAATTAAAAATTAAGAATTAATAATTACGAAAGACAATTTGGCGATTTGGTGAAATAGGCTTTTAGGGGTTTAGACTATTAGGAAAACAATTTGGCGATTTGGTGATATTGTGATTTGGTGATTTAAGAATACTATTGTTGCAATTAACCACGAGCGTCATTGCGAGGAGGAACGACGAAGCAATCTTATTTGGTGAATTGCCTTCCGCTTAACGACGCAGTCGATTAGCGGATAAAAAAAACCTTCACCACGCAAATGATGAAGGTTTTTTCGTAATTCGTAATTCTTTTCCCCTTCTTTACTAAATTAACTTCTCAATTTCTTCTTTTGTAAGTCCAGTTAGTGTTATAATAGTTTCGATAGCTATATTTTCTTTTAAACATTTAATGGCAATTTCCTTTTTCCCTTCTTCTCTACCAATTTCAATTCCTTCTTCTTTGCCATCTATCCGACCATCAGTATAATTAGATACTATTAAACTCGATTCATATCTTTGTTGTTCTATATAGTAGTCGTATTCCTTACGTTCAGCATCACTCAACTTTAATACATTAAGTTGTTCTCTGGCTTCAATAAGTCCTTTGGCTTTAAAACTATCTTTTATTTCTTCATTCTTTAAGAAATAGATCCATTCGTCAAGCGTATTTTTCGCAATATCATCAAAGCGGTTCACTTTTATAACATAATATTCAGGATACAACTTACTCACAATTTCTGTACGATATATTTCTTCTTGCTTTGGAGTTAATTTTAAAATATCTTTTTTGTTAAGTCCTACAAAATTAGTGGTGCCATGGTATATGTAATCTTCTCCTTGTCCTAAATCAAAATAGACAATATTTACAGAGTATATCTTTTTAATTTGTGAATATTGCATACCTTCACTCATATTTTCAATCAATAGTTTCGAAGTACCAAATAAAATCCTAAGCAAATAATCATGTTCTTTGTCATTTTGTACTTCTATAATAATAAGTTCACCTTTTAGGTTTTTAACAAGTAAGTCAACACGGTTAAATTTATTATACTTATTATCTTTATTACTTTCACTTTCTAATATTTCCTGAATAAAAATATCTTCCCCCAACAATTCACTCAAAAAACCTTCGAGAATAACAAAGTTAACTTTATTTCTTAAAAGTCTTTTCACTGCCCAGTCAAATCTAATAAGATTTTTCATTGCTTTTTTTAAGTTTATTTTTGATTTATAATTGTAATTTGAAAGTCGATTTAATAATTTTACAAAAATACTAAAATTAAACCACTATTAGAACAATTCGTCTCATTATTTTATAATAAACATGATTATTACACCTAGAATATTAATATCAACATAAAAGCCCGGTCTTTGCCTTACTC
>CAYRBL010000233.1:2299-5747 GCA_964422385.1 uncultured Bacteroides sp. | reverse complement strand
TAGCATAAAATTTGTTATAAGGTTTATTTTTAAAAAAAGACATTATTTTATATTATTTCATAAATCAAATTATATGAAGAAAACATTCTTACTATTTAGTCTATTATTACTGATATTTGCCAATAGTAATGCTCAAATTCAATATAGCATCACCGATATAAAAAGTATAAATTATGAATCAAAACAAGGGAAAGCTTTTAATCTAAATATTTTTTCGGACTCAGGAAAATATAAAAGAATAAGATTAAATTTACCTGAAGAAATCTTATTAATAAAAGGAGAAAAAAAAGAAAAAATAAATAAAGATAGCAATTCTTATACTTTGTTTGTGCCTAATGCTTATACCAAATCCGACTTTAAAATAGAGGTAGAACAACTGCCTTATTCAGCCGCCAGTCGTACCTTTGCTACTATCTGGAGAGTTGGTTTTAAATATCCTATAGCACTTACACTTTCCACCACTTGTTTGTTTGTTGATATTTTTGCTTCAGTTTATCAAAGTGCGTTATATGATGAACCCAATTTTTTTTATTTTACTGAACAAAGTTTTTATTTCTGGCAAATCCATAGGTTTTATAAAGACGAAATTGCACATTATAACCTTACCTTTTTAAACGATTCAGCCAATATAAGCGTCCCTGATTATTTACAAAACAGAGAACCTTTAAAAACGAATATTCCTGATAGCATAAGGGCACAGATAAAGCCTATTAAACCTACGATGGTAAAGGTGGAAGGCGGTAGTTTTTATATGGGCGATACCATAGGCGACAGCAATCAAATGCCGAGACATAAAGTAAGCCTTAGTACTTTTTATATGTCGGAAAATCTAATTAGCGTTGCCGAATATTATAACTTTTGTTTGGCAACTGCAAGAGAAACTCCTCTCGTGCCTTCGTGGGGAAAGAATGATAATAAGCCTATTGTAAATATTAATTATAGCGATGCAGTTGCGTATTGCAATTGGCTCAGCAAAGAATTAAATACTAAATTTAGATTGCCGACAGAAGCAGAATGGGAGTATGCGGCAAGGGGTGGAAACAAAAGCCGGGGATACGTATATGCGGGCAGCGATATTTTGGACGAGATTGCCTGGTACAAGAACAATGCAAGCGAACAAGCAATGCTTTGTGGATTAAAAAAGCCAAATGAATTGGGGATTTATGATATGTTGGGGAATGTTTTTGTGTGGTGTAATGATTGGTATGAAAAATATAACAGTACTGATGTGGTTAATCCTACAGGTCCATCAACAGGAAGCGAAAGAGTTTTGAAAGGATGTTGCTGGGATAATGATTTAATGGATTGCAAAATTACAAACCGATTTAAAAACCCTGAAATAGGTAGCGGTGATGGTTTGGGATTTCGAATTGTTTCTGTAGAATAAAAAGGGGAATCTAAAGATATTTCTATTTATAAAATAAAAATTTGCTCATTTGATGCTTGGGATAATTTATAATTAAATTATATTTCAAAAACTCATAATTATTTTTATTATCTTTGCATAAAATAATCTTGGATATGACAACAACAACATTAATAACTAAAATTAGCACCTTGCCACCTTCATTACTGAAAGAGGTGAATGATTTTGTTGATTTTTTAAAGACTAAACAAAGGAAAAATAAAATAACCGAACGAGAATTTGGATGCTCCAAAGGTTTATTTGTAATACATGATGATTTTGATGCACCCATCGAAGACTTTAAAGAATATATGTAATGGATATTTTACTAGACACACATGCGTTGATATGGTTTATAAATGGTGATGAAAAATTACCTAATAAAGCTGTTAATTTAATAAAAGACATAAAGTCAAATTGCTTTGTAAGTATAGCTTCTATTTGGGAAATTGCTATTAAAATATCTTTAGGCAAACTTGAAATGAATGGAGGTTTAGATGATATTTCAAAAGTTATGAGTAGATATGAAATTGAGTTGCTCCCTATAACTTTTGAGCATATTCAAAAATTATTAACTTTAGATTACCATCATCGCGATCCATTCGATAGGATTATAATTTCACAAGGATTAGTTGAAAATTTAACTATTATTACTAAAGATGAAAATTTTGTTAATTATAATACTGAAATTGTCTGGAATAATTAGCTTCTTATTTTTATTTATTGAATTTATTGTTTTAAAAAGGACATAAAAAATATCTTTAAATAAATTAAAACCCTCTTTAGCTATCTTTTTGTGAGAACTATTCAAAAAAAACTACTTTAAAAACACCTTTTTCTTTAAACCCTCATAAAGAGTCCGATTCATCGATATTTTTTCGTGGGATGATATAATCGGCTCCGATTATACGATATTTTTTCACCAGATGGTATAATCGGGAGCAATTATAAGGTATTTTTTCATGGGATAATATAAACGGCTCCGATTATACTAAATCTTTTGTTTGGATGAGAAAAAAGACTCCGATTATACTAAATAATTTAATTATTTGATATAATCGGAACTTTTTCTTTTTTCATATTAAAATAAAATAAGCACTCAAAACTTCTTAATCCTTTTTTTCTTCCTAATAAAACAAGCTTTTTAATACATTAAATCCTCTTCAAAATCTTCTTCAAAAAAAATTATGTTTTTTTAAATGCACACATCCATTTTAAATGCGTACTTTTGTCTTCTTATTATATATAATATATAGTATGATTTTTAAAATAATTATTAAATAAAAAATAAATGAAAACAGTAATAATAACAGGGGTATCCAGTGGATTTGGAAAAGCAATAGCCGAAACTTTAGCTGCTAAAGGTTACAATGTTTTTGGAACCGTAAGGAAAGCTACCAACGAAAACCTAACATATAAAACCATAGTTGTCGACGTAACGAATCCTGAAGCAATAAAAGCAGGTGTTGCCGAAGTAATAGCCCAAACAGGTAGAATAGATGTGCTGATAAACAACGCAGGCTTCGGTTTGACAGGCGAAATGGAACTAACAACTCCCGATGATCGCAAACGTATTTTCGATACCAATGTGTATGGTTATATTGATATGGCCAACGCGGTATTGCCAACAATGCGTAAACAAAAGGACGGTAAAATTATAAATATTGCTTCTTTGGCAGGTGTATTTGCAATTCCTTATCAAGGTTTTTATTCTACTACTAAGTTCGCCATCAATGGCTATAGCGAAGCGTTGCGCTACGAATTAAAAGGTACGGGCGTAAAAGTTGTTGTTGTAAATCCCGGTGATTACAAAACTGGTTTTACTGCTAATAGAATTTTAACTCCTATTCATGAAGAAAATCGTCAGCTTTTTGATACCGTAGTTAAGGCAATAGTTAAGGACGAAACCGGAGGATTAGATCCAAAACATTGTGCCAAACTTATTGCAAAAATTATAGAAAAAGACAAACCTTGTTTCAGGTATGTTGCCGGAAGACTCGATCATAAATTAAGTGCTGTTTTATATGGATTGCTTCCTAATTC
>CAYRBL010000233.1:0-2199 GCA_964422385.1 uncultured Bacteroides sp. | reverse complement strand
TATCAAAAATCACATAAAAATGAAAAGACTCAAGCTAAAACTTATTCTACTTTTACAAATCATAACTATCATCGGTTGGTCTCAAACTATTGTAAAACCAAACCATCCGAAACCTTCAGATACTGTTCTGCACGTAGTAGGTTATGCACATTTAGATACCCAATGGCGATGGGATTATCCAACTACAATTAATTCGTATCTTTGGAATACTTTTCGTGATAATTTTAAGTTTTTTCAGCTTTATCCTGATTATATTTTTAATTTTAGTGGTGCCAACAGGTATAAAATGATGAAGGAATATTATCCTGCGCAATACGACAGTTTGAAGATGTATGTTGCAAAAGGAAATTGGTTTCCTTGTGGTTCTTCGATGGAAGAAAATGATGTTATGGTACCATCTGCCGAGTCTGTTATACGTCAGGTTTTATATGGCAATAATTATTTCCGTAAAGAGTTTGGCAAAGAAAGTTCGGAATATATGCTCCCCGATTGCTTCGGATTTCCTGTTTCCTTACCTTCTATACTTGCACATTGTGGAATTATTGGTTTCTCAACACAGAAATTAAGCTGGGGATCGGCAAATGGAATACCATTCAACTTAGGTGTGTGGAAAGGGCCAGATGGCGAATCCGTAATCGCTGCTTTCAACCCGGGAAGCTATACCAGCGATATCAATTCGGATTTAAGCAACGATAAAGACTGGCTGAAAAGAGCAATTGCCACAGGCGACAAAAGCGGAGTGTATGCAGATTATATGTACTTTGGAACAGGAGATAGAGGTGGAGCTCCCACAGAAAGTTCGGTACAATGGCTGCAAAAATCCTTAATCTCAAAAGGACCTTTAAAAGTATACTCAGCTAATGCCGACCAATTATTTAAAGATATAAATCCAGCTCAAAAAGCAAAGTTACCTGTTTACAACAGCGATTTATTACTCACATATCACACTTGCGGAGCCATAAGTTCGGAAGCATTTATGAAAAAATGCAATCGCAAAAACGAATTGCTTGCGTATTCGGCAGAAGCCACATCTGTGATGGCCGACTGGCTTGGAAATACCGAATATCCTAAATCAAAAATAAACGAAGCCTGGAGATTGGTTTTGGGTGCACAATTCCACGATATTTTACCTGGAACAAGTATTCCTAAAGCCTACGATTACGCATGGAACGACGAAATATTAGCCGCTAATCAATTCGGTAATGTATTGACAAATGCCGTAGGTGCAGCTGCCGAAAATTTAAATACTGCAGGTAAAGGAATCCCTCTTGTAGTATATAATCCGCTGTCGATAGAGCGAACAGATGCGGTGGATGCAACGGTAGTTTTTAATGGTGAAAAACCTAAAAATATTAAAGTTTTTGATGGAAATAATGTAGAAATACTTTCGCAGATATTAAAAATAGAAGGCAATAAAGTAAGAGTACTTTTTATTGCAAATGTCCCTTCGCTGAGCCTTTCAGTATTCTATGTCAGGAATGATAATTCTGCTTCTATGCTTTCGTCAACGCTTATTTGCACTGATAATAGTATTGAAAATGATAAAATATCTTTAAAATTAAATGCAAATGGTGATATTTCGAAAATATATGATAAAACAGCAGGCAGAGAAATCCTGAAAGCACCTTCACGATTGGTTTTTCAATACGAAAAGCCAAAAGAATATCCGGCATGGAATATGGATTGGACCGACCGTCAGAAGAAACCAATCGGATATGTGGATGGCAAAGCTACAATAAAAATGATAGAAGATGGTCCGGTTCGTTCAACTATTGAAGTAACCAGGGAAGCGAAAGGTTCAAAATTTGTGCAGCAAATAAGATTATACAATAGTGAAATTTCGAACCGTGTAGAAGTTAAAAATAACATAGATTGGTTTACAAAAGAAGCTTCTTTGCGTGCCGAATTCCCTTTAACGGTTAGCAATCCTTTGGCTACTTATTGCTGGGATTTGGGAACGATTCAGAGAGGAAATAATGATCCTAAAAAGTATGAAGTACCCTCTCATCAATGGTTCGATTTATCGGATAAAGATAATAAATATGGAGTTTCTATTTTGGAAGATTCGAAATATGGAAGTGATAAGCCCGATGACAAAACTTTGCGCCTAACCATGCTTTATACCCCTGGAGTACGTTATGAATACAGGGATCAGGCTACGCAAGACTTAGGAAAGCATGAAATTTTATATGCAATCTA
>CAYRBL010000232.1:3140-5750 GCA_964422385.1 uncultured Bacteroides sp. | reverse complement strand
TAATTCTTAATTTTTAATTCTTAATTGTTAAATTTCTTTCGATAAAAATGTTTACTTTTGTATGCTATTTATAAATGATGTTTAAAATACGTAGATGATTACTTACAGTTTTGCCGATCAGGCGATAGAATATCTTAAAGGAGTTGGCCCAAAGCGTGCTGAGTTGTTGAAAAAAGAACTCAACATCTATACTTTTGGCGATCTTTTAACGTATTTTCCGTTCAGATACATCGACAAAAGTAAGTTTCATAGCATTCGCGAGCTTAATTCCGACCTTGTGTATGTGCAGCTTAAAGGTAAGATAGTAGCAATAGAAACATTTGGTCAGCAACGGGCAACCCGACTGGTGGCAACCCTGAAAGATGAAACCGGTATTATCGAATTGGTGTGGTTTCAGGGCATAAAGTGGGTTAAGGAAAAGCTAATGCTTGGTCAGGAGTACGTGGTTTTCGGCAAGCCTACTCTATTCAACAATACATATAATATAACGCATCCCGATGTGGAGCTGCTGAGCGAGAATATTGCAAGCGTTGTTACAGGTTTGTATCCTTTTTATTCTTCTTCCGAAAAACTTAAATCGCTTGGCTTTAATTCTAAAGGCATAAGTAATATCACTAAAACGCTTATAGCTTCCGCTAAAGGAATTATCTTCGAAACCCTTCCCGACGACCTTATTAATAGGTTTAAATTAATATCAAGAGAAGAGGCTATCCTCAATATCCACTTCCCTGCTAACCCCGAAATTCTGCAAAAGGCTATCACTAGGATTAAGTTTGAAGAATTGTTTTATCTTCAGCTAAAGCTATTGATGCTAAAACAGGTGCGGATAAATAAAAGTCTAGGTCATAGGTTTACAATTATAGGTAATTATTTTAATTCTTTTTATAAAAATAAGCTCCCTTTCGAACTTACAAATGCGCAGAAACGTGTGGTGAAAGAAATACGGGCAGATATAGGCTCGGGCAAGCAAATGAACCGTCTGTTGCAAGGCGATGTAGGCAGCGGTAAAACTTTGGTGGCACTGATGACCATGCTTATAGCTCTTGATAATAAATGCCAGGCGAGTATGATGGTTCCTACTGAGATTTTGGCTAATCAACATTACGAAACCATAACAAAGATGCTTGCTGGTTTGGAAATCAATGTGCAGTTGCTCACCGGTTCAACCAAAACTAAGAAGCGACGAGAGATTGACGAAGGCCTGCAAAACGGTAGCATACATATATTAATAGGGACCCATGCGCTGATTGAAGATACTGTTATTTTTAACAATCTGGGGCTGGTAATCATTGATGAGCAGCATCGTTTTGGTGTAGCACAACGTGCAAAGCTTTGGGAAAAGAACAGCATTCCTCCACATATTTTGGTAATGACGGCAACTCCAATACCTCGCACCCTCGCAATGACCCTTTATGGAGACCTCGATTACTCTATAATTGATGAACTGCCACCGGGTAGAAAACCTGTGAAGACGTATCACTACTATGATAACGACAGGTTAAAGATTTTTAGCTTTATGAAGCAACAAGTCAAGGCAGGTAGACAAGTTTATGTGGTGTATCCATTGATAAACGAGTCGGAAACTTTAGATTTAAAAGACCTGATGGATGGTTATGACAGCATCAGTCGGGAGTTTCCGTTGCCGGAATATGCAATAAGCATCGTTCATGGGCAGATGAAGGCTAAGGACAAGGACTTTGAGATGCTACGATTTATTAATAAAGAAACACAAATTATGGTTTCGACAACCGTAATTGAAGTGGGCGTCGATGTGCCTAATGCTTCGGTAATGGTGATAGAAAATGCCGAAAGATTCGGACTTTCTCAGCTGCATCAATTGAGGGGTAGGGTAGGTAGGGGCGCCGATCAATCGTTTTGCATTCTTATCTCCACTCACAAGCTTACTTCCGATGGCAAAAAAAGAATTGAAACTATGGTGCGAACCTCTGATGGCTTCGAGATAGCAGAAGTAGACCTAAAGTTACGAGGCCCCGGCGACATGGAAGGCACCCAGCAAAGCGGATTAGTCGACCTTAAGCTTGCCAATATTGTTAAGGACGAAAAGATGATAAAGCTTGCAAGAGATACAGCAATTGATGTGCTGGATGAAGACCCTATGTTAGAAAAAGACAAGAATGCAAGGCTACTCAATCAGCTTAAAACAATGACTAAAATAAAAGGTAGTTGGGAAAGGATATCATAATTTGTAAAAATAAATATTAATAATATAAATATGAAAGAATATTTACTACTTTTGGAGCTGTTTTTAAATAAATAATTAATCATATAAAAGAAATGATTAAAAGAGTAGCAATAGTTTTATTTTTTATAACAATAGCAATAAACATATCTGCAAAACAGGTATCCCTTGATGTAAATTCAAATGCAAAAGCTGGGGGGGCAGGTGCAAAAGCATCAAATGTATCTTTTGGTAAGCAATCAAAAGACAAATATGGAAGTCCCAAGCAGGTTGATTATAAGATTATGGCTAACTACTATATAAAGAATGCTGACAAGGATAACTACGATACTAAATATGATAAAGCTCTTTTTAATTATTTCAAAGCTTTGGATATATATCAAAGAGAAAAAGACTATGATAATGAGTTT
>CAYRBL010000232.1:0-3040 GCA_964422385.1 uncultured Bacteroides sp. | reverse complement strand
AAACTTTAATCAGTAGTTCTTTAATTAATATCGGGGGCAATTATATAAAGCTTCATAAGCTTGATTCTGCAAAGCTATTTCTTTACAAAGGTTTGGATATTGCTAAGGAAATTAATAATAAAGTTATTATTGATTATGCATACGAAAAACTATATTTATTATATAAAGAAACAAATAATCATAAGTTAGCTTTGGAAAGCTATGTAAAATATATAACTTTAAAAGACAGTTTAGATAAAGAGCGAAATAATAAGGATATTGTAAATGTTGAGATAAATTATAAGCTTAAAGAAAAAGAAAACTCCAATCAATTACTTTATACTACTAACGAGATTCAAAAACTTAGGATAAAGAATCAGAATATATTGTTGGTACTTGGTCTGGGTTTGCTAGTTATAGCTTCTTTGATGATATATATTCTTAGAAATAGAATTAATATTAATAAAAAAGCTAAAGAAAGATTACAGGAATTTAATAAATCTTTGGAAGACTTAGTCGTTCAACGCTCAAATGAACTTAAGGTGAGTGAGCTTAGGTTTAATAAAATTTTCGAAAAGGTAACGTCTGTAGCTGTGTTTGGGTTTAATATTAAGCATGAGATTGTATATTGGAACAAAGCCAACGAAAATTTCTTTGGTTATACTGAAAAGGAAGCTATTGGTAAGAAAATTGAAGAACTTATTATTCCTCCTAAAGATATATTAAAAGTAAAATCAACTTTAGATTCATGGTTTAAAGATGACATTGAACTATTAAGTAATGAAGTGGAGTTTTTGAGGAAGAACAATAGTATTATTCCTGTTTTTTCAAATAGAGTTATTGTTGAAAATGCCAAAGGAGAAAAAGAGATTTATACTATAAATATAGACATGACAGAGCTTAAGCATAAAACGGAGCAGATCAGAAAACTCTCGGCTGTAGTTGAGCAAAGTGCTAATTCTGTTATTATTTTTGATACGAGCGGAATTATCGAATACGCCAATTCAATTGTGTACACTATTACAGGTTATACTGTTGAGGAGATATTATGTAAAAACCTAAAAGACCTTAACTATTGGGAAGAGGACGATAAACTAATGTTTGCCGATATTCTCAAAACTATTATAAATGATGGTGTATGGAAAGGGGAGGCTCGAAGATTGCGGAAAGATGGTACAAATATTTGGGAATATGTAGTTATTTATCCTTTGAAGGATGCTAATAATGAGATCATAAATTTAATATATATAAGTGAAGACATCACTTCTCAGAAGGAAATTGAAAAAGAACTCCGACAATCCGAAAAAATTATGGCTATAGGAACCCTTGCCAACGGCATAGCTCATGATTTCAACAATATATTATATGGTATGATTAACTATACTTCTATTGTTAAAGATGAAATTTTAAATTTAGAGCTAAAAGAATATCTCGATAAAGTGATGCAATCAGGATACCGGGCAAAGGAACTTATAAACCAGATTCTATTATTTTCACGACAAACAGAAGAGATAATGGATGAGCTTAATCTATCTCAAATTGTAATGGATTCAATTAAGTTTATCACCCCAATTATTGCTTCTTCTATTAAAATAAAAACCAATATCGACCAAACTCCGCCTATTCTTGGGAATACAATTAGTATAAATCAAATTTTAATTAATCTTGCTACCAACTCGAGTTATGCAATGGAACAAAATGGAATAATTGAAATAACTACTGATACTGTAGTTGTTGATTCTATTAATTACGCTCGTATTTTGTTTAAAGACGATGGTGTTGGAATAAGTGATGATATTAAACAAAGAATTTTTGATCCTTTTTTTACAACTAAAAAGTTTGGGGATGGCACAGGCTTGGGCTTATCCACTGTTAACGGTATTGTGCGAAGGCTGAAAGGCAAGATAAATGTAGTGAGTGAGCAGGGTAAGGGCTGTACTTTCGAACTTTTATTTCCAACAATAAATTAAAATTATTTGGTGGATACTAAAATAAAGAGTAATTTTACACTTTTATAAATGCTTGCATACAAAAAGTAAAATAACGAGAATATGAAAAGAATATTAATTGTTGACGACGAACCAAACATAAGGGAATCTCTTAAGATTATCTTATCAAAAAAAGGATATGAAGTTGAAACTGCTTTTGATGGCGTAAATGCACTCGAAAAGTTTAAGGCTTCTGCTTTTGATGTGGTAATTACAGATATTGTGATGCCTCATGAAGATGGTATGGGCTTGATTTTACAAATTCAGAGGCTCAATAAAAAGGTTAGACTTATTACTATGTCGGGGGGTGGTAAGTATACCGATCCGTATACCTACTTAAACATGAGCAAGATATTGGGCGTTGATTATACATTTACCAAACCAGTGGATAACGACCTTTTGATTGAAGCTATCGAAGGTAGATTAGAAAAATATAGCAGACCTGCCTAAGATTTATGTACCCTTTTTTCTTTATTTAAGATTTTTTTGCATTTAAAGTGGAAGAAAAATCTTATTTTTGCAGAAAATTATCATTTAGTTTAGCTTATGAAGCTTTTATTCTTATTTATTCTAACTTTACTTTTAAATCTTAATCCTACTCCAAAGGGTAGTTTTTCTATTGCTGTTAATGGAAATGAAATTACTCCCGAAACTACTGCAAAAAAGGCGCAACGTCTTTTCGTTATTGAGCGAAATATGAATAAAAACACCGTTTGTTACGATGCTATTGTGTTGCCGGGTGGAAAACTCGATGCCAACAATCCTATTGATGCCTATTGGATAGACTATGCAACCACCGGAAAACGCTCAGAGCTTAACTTTATTCAACGTAAGATGGCTTATGGTTTTAAAATTGAGAAATCGGCGGCAGGCAGTGTCTATGTTACTCTTTCAGCTTTCGCTAAGAAGAAAATATTGGTGCTTCCTGATGCCAAAGGCAATGTAAAAGCATTGATGAAAATTAACAATATCGACGCCCAACTCACCAAAATATTCGTTAGTGCCAAGCCTAAGGCTTATACTTCTGTAGAGTATGTTGAGCTTTTTGGCACTGATATTCGTACAGGCAAACA
>CAYRBL010000231.1:4300-5750 GCA_964422385.1 uncultured Bacteroides sp. | reverse complement strand
TGCATTCCTGAGTTTCCGGATACCTATATTTTCAAAAATATTGCATTCCTGAGTTACCAAACATCTATATTTTCAAAAATATTGCATTCCTGAGTTTCCGGATACCTATATTTTCAAAAATATTGTATTCCTGAGTTTCTAGACACCTATATTTTGGTTAATTTTTAAACCACAATAAACACAAATTTATTTGTAATTTTAAAGATAGAGAAAAGTTACTATTAGTAGTGTTTTTGGAAAGGTTCAACTATCTATTTTGTTTATTAACATTTTAAAAAACTAATTTTTTTATTCACTAGTTAAGCGCGCAAACCTTCGATTTGAATTAGGAAAGTCGACACCATAAGCTATCATTGTTATTATTCCTAAAGCTAATGCCCAATAAAAGGATGTAATATTTAGATTAAAACTAGTCATATTTACACTAGGTATGCAAGTAAAAATAGCTCCTACAACTATACTTATTATGGCTATCCATTGGTATATCCTCATCCCTGCCCAATATGCTGTTTGTGCTTCACCTCTATAAAATTCTTCTATAAATCTTCCAATGCCATTTAATATAAAATATATTCCTATAATAAATGTTGCTGACATATTTAAAGTTATTAATCTTATTAAAACTATAGATGTAATAATATTAGTTATTATTGAATAGAGTTGAGTAGGATGTAGATAGGCTCCATGAAGTCCTGATATTTTATTTACTCTCGATAAGTAATGAGTAAAGCGAATGCCAAGATTTTCATTTGTTGGTTTACCATGACAGCAACCTTGCACCAAGCATCTTAGCCTTCCTAATATTTGGATTAATGGTGCTGCTACTGCAAATGCTGCTATTAAAACAAAAAAGTTTATTGGGAAAAGAATAATTGACAAAACTCCTCCAATTGCTACACCAATTATACTGCCATAGTAGCCGTAAGGTCTTAACAACTTTGGTGATCCTTCTACAAATTGTGCCCAAAGTGCTGCTCCAACTATACCAAATACTCCAGTTATAAATCCTGCAATAGCATATTTACTTCCTAAGAAGCCGCCTATGATTAAGATCCCTGTAAAGTTGGCTGAACCAGCGTAGAAACCATGATTTATAACACGTACTCCACCAAATCTCCATTCTTTCCAACTATTGGCAATATGTTCGGACGATTGACGAATAGAATTCCATAACTTTATTCTGTATACTACTATTATGTATACAACTAGACCTGCAATTACGTCAAGTATCGAGTGGTTTCCTGTGGTGATACAACTTATAGTTATTATTACGGCTAAGGTATACCATTGTACTTTTAATTTTTTAAAACTATGTGTAAAATATCGGGCAGAAATAAAAGCCCAAATTACATGAAATGATGGCAAAGCAGCATTTATGCCGTCGCTTGAACGATCGAATAATAAGATTTTTCCGAAGATAGTTTGAGGTGTAAATTCAGTTTGTTTTACT
>CAYRBL010000231.1:2039-4200 GCA_964422385.1 uncultured Bacteroides sp. | reverse complement strand
TAAAGATGCTATTCTTTCTTTAAATTCTAAAGATTCTTCTGTTGATTTTGGTAATGATAAAATAGGGGCGTAGTCTTGTTTTCCAAATACCTTTTCTGTCCTTTCATTTTCAAATCCGACAGTGTAAGCTACTACCATTAATGTAAATAGCGGGCTTACCAACCAAAAACCTGATGCGGATTGAAGTATTGAGGAAACAACAAAACATAAGATTACGCTCCCTACATATATAGGGTTTTTGGTAATAGCATAAACTCCGTTTTTGACAAAGTTTTTGGGCGGATATGCATTCATTGGTAGCCCTTTGCCAAACAACCATAGGTTGAGCATTCCTAAAACTACAAATGTGATTCCTATAAAAAGTACACAATAATTTATTAATTGATTTGAAGGCACTGGCAATTGTATTATAGAAGCTGTAGAATTACTCCAAAGAACTAATAATGATGGTATAAATAGGATAAATAATATACCATACAATGTTTTTCCAATAATTGTGTTTGTTTTCATAATTAATTAGATTTTAATGTTACAATTTCGAATAACGACCAGCCTTTTTCTTCGATAATAAACTCATTACTATAAGTAGTTTTGGCTTTATATTTTTGCTCAATTGTATTTAATATTTTACTTTTAAATATTAATTTCAACCAAGGCATTTTGGCTAAAACATTAGCTAATTTACCTTTTCTTATGCTTGTTTTATTCTCAAATAATAGAATGTCTTTACCATTATTAAAGGTAATTTTGTTTTCTTCATGATGGGCATCTTCATAGATTATACCATTAAATATTATTTTATTTAAAGGATAAATCCCTTTCCAATTTATCCAGATTATAGCACAGTTGTTTGATAAGAATCTACCCCATCTAAGCTCATCTATAGGCAACTGCCAGGGTTTAAAAGGAAGCATTAGGGTTTCGGAATAGCCAAAAGCAGTATATGTTTTATTTTTATAATTAATTGTTGTATGTGTTTTTGGATGGTGACAATTCCAGATTAGTTCTCTACCTTTAGCATCGGTATATAAAAGTAAAGATATAGGATTATCAACTCTTTCCCAATTCCCATTAAGTTGTAATGAGGTGTTCTCAAAAAATAAATTGTCATTAATTATAGGTTTGGGAATGTTTTTTAAAGAAGATTTCTCGATACAAATATTTTTATTATCCGAAAAAATTAAACCAGAATAGATAAGATTCAAAATAGAGAACTTTAAATTAGCCCAATACACCACAAAGCAATTGCCTTCTTCATCAATACAGTCGAAATAGGTTTTGTTAAGATTAAAGCTTATTAGTTTCATTATATTATTTGAATTTAATCCTTATTTTATAAAAATGTTTTGCTTGTTAATCATTCCTTTTTTTGGGGAATTAATTGCATTTACACATTTATTGTTTTGTAAAATTAAATAAATATTCGATATAATACAATATTATCTATTATTAATTGAATTTATAATTATTGAAAATTGATGTATTCATTAGAAATGTGCTGATATAGTGTGCTAATTTAAAATGTAAATGAAGTAATTCTGTTGTATGGCCTGCAATCGACGTTTGCAGATTAGCAAACGCTGTTTGCAGACTACACTTTTGCGTTTGCAGATCGTACATTGCAAAAGTAGGACGTGCAAACGCAAAAGTATTATCGTACATTGCAAAAGTAGGACGTGCAAACGCAAAAGTACGACCGTACATTGCCATTGTACGACGTGCAAACGCAAAAGTATGTCCGTACATTGCAAAAGTTGGATCGTACATTTGCATTGTATAACGTGCAAATGCAAAAGTACGACTAGCAAACGCAAAAGTGTAACCTGACAACGGTTTTTGAGTTTTTGATTAGCTTAAATACTTGTATGAAAAAGTAAAAATATAGCTATCAAAAGTTAATATAGAAATGTTTGTAATAACATTAATTTTTGTAATTTAGCTTGTAATATTATTTTTAAATCTTTTATTAATAAAAATAAAAAAACCTGCCTTAAATACTTAAAGCAGGCTTTTTAAAATGTTTTTTTATTAATTAATGTAGAACAATCATTTTTGTGTTCAATTGATAGTTATCTGTATCGAATTTAATAAAATATATACCGTTTGTAAGATCAGTTACATCATATTGAATTGTATGTTCTCCTTCGTTGCAGTAATCATT
>CAYRBL010000231.1:0-1939 GCA_964422385.1 uncultured Bacteroides sp. | reverse complement strand
GTGGTTTGTCCGGCATTGTTATACAAACTTGAAAGTAATATTTTGTAATGAGTTGGAGTAGAAGTTAAATTAATCTGTACTTTATATTGATTGTTCCAGTTAGCAATACTTTTTTTACTAATAATTAAAGTAACTAAGCCGCTACCAGAAGCATTAAATTCAATATAGTTATAATTGCTAACATCTACTGTTTTGTTACCTGCTCTTAAGTTTCTAAATAAAGAAACATAATTAAGAACTTTACCATCAATTGATGCATTTCTTAAAAGATTATGAGAATTAGCATAAGTAATGTTATTTAAAGCAGAGATACTAAAGTTATTTACAGAGGTACCATTGTTATCAACATCATAACCCCAAGGACCATCAGCAACATATAAAACATCTTTAGCTGATTTAACATTATTATTAATATTAAAACCTGCATCAAAAACAGTACCTATATTAACACTAATTTCACTTATTGAATCAGTAGTTATAGTTGTATTTTTAGTGAAATTTGTTCTTTCACCGCTTTCTGTAGTTGCTAAAGTACCTGTTAATTGTAAAGAAGTAGCAGCTACACTATTATTAAGTTTTAATTTGATAACACCATTTTGGTATTCGCCACTGATTACATAAACTGCAGGGATAACAGGAGGATTTACATTTAATAAGTTCAAGTTATATCCTTGAGCATTCATTTTGTCAAAAATAGCTTCAACAAGTTTTACAGTGTAAACTTCAGAAGTAGACCATACCTGGAAATTTAAAACTGCATTGTTACCAGTTGGATTATAGCTATCCAAAGCCCATTGGTTATCTACTGAATATACATTAGCATTTTTGTAAGCAATAAAGTTAATAGTGTAGTCAACATCACCATTATCCTGAATTAAATGTGCAATATAAAATTGATGACCTTTAATAGTAACATAATTAATATCTTTTAAAGTTGCTCCATTTAATCTGTCACAAACCATTTTTGTATGACCATATACAGTTGAAGGATCAGTAGCAATTGCTAAAACTGAAGCTTGTCTTTCGGTGTTGTTGTAGAAATAATCAACTGCTATAACTTCATTTGCATTTGTTATCCCGATTAAATCACTTGGTGTAGTTACGTAACCAGTAGTACCTTTAGGTCCTGTAAGTGGAATAAAAGTATTTAATTCTGAAGTTTGAGTTTTATAATTAGTAGCACTTTTAGTTTGTAAACCTTCAAATTTTACAAGGTTTTCAGCTTTATCATATAATTTTAAATCATTTTCTTTTTGACGTGTGAAATTACGCTTAGCAATTTTAGAAACTAAATCACCATTACTTTCCAAACCACCGTCATTGCCACTTGAAGAACCACTAGTAGTTACAGAAGCAAAAGAATTATTATTATAAGAAATAGTATCAATACAAGATTGAGATATGATGTATACATTATTTTGTGTAGAAGTATCAACTCTAGCACTTAAAGTTAAAACAGCAGTATCAAGAGCATTCAAAGTATTAATTGACCAGATACCATTGGTAGCATTATAAGTACCAACACTTGTTGTAGAAGAAATATAATGTAACTCACCAGGAAGAACGTCCATAACTTGAACATTTGAAGTAGCATATAAGCTGCTGTGATTCTTTAAAACTATTGTAAAAGTTACAGTATCGTTTCTGTGTATTTGAGTAGCTGGATTCATAGGATCAGGAGTAGTTAAAGTTTTAGTTACACCTAAATCCACATATTTAATTGTAGATGTTAAAGAAAGATTTAAAGTAACAGTACTGTCACAACCAGCACTATTAGTTGTATGATATACATAAGTTCCGGCAGCGTTACAAGAAATACCGTTCCAAGTGTAAGGTAAATCAGTACTTGCAATAGTTAAATTAGTTGTAGAAGTAGTAGTTTGTTTTACTGTTAAAACTAAGGTAGCAATGCTGTCACATCCTACACTATTAGTTGTAT
>CAYRBL010000230.1:0-5761 GCA_964422385.1 uncultured Bacteroides sp. | reverse complement strand
CTCGGTTATAATAAGCGTCAGCATATTTTTCGTCAAGAGTAATAGCCTTAGTATAATTGGTAAGTGCTTCGGTAACTTTCGACATATTTACATAGGTATTCCCACGATAGAACCATATCTTTGCATTATCGGGAGTATATTTCAATGCTTCAGAAAAGTCTTTTAAGGCTCCATCAAAGTCTGAATTGTCAATTCGAATCTTTCCTGATTCAATTAATTTAGCTGCTTCTTTATTTTTATTTACACAAGAAGAAAAAATAAACAGCAATAGAACAATTATTAATAAAGATTTAGAAAGTGTTTTCATATGCCTATAATTAAAGTTCAAAAGTAGATATTAAAAATAAGGAGGGAATATAAAGAATGTTAAAAGATGAAAAGCACAGTGTTAAAAAATCATAAGTTGACTCCAACACCATATAATTTGTAAAAGCTCATCAATAAATGAAGCCCTTACATCAAATATATAACAATAGGTTTAGGGAGCTTAAAATGCTTTTAATATCTTTTTAGTTGTATTCTTAGTTCCCGAAACTATTCTCACAAAATAAAAACCTTTACTTAAATGACTAAGATTTGTTAACGTTATAGAATTATATCCTTTTTGACGTGGCAAATTATCCATTTCTAAAAGTTTCTTTCCAGTAAGGTCATATAATTCTATCTGCACACGTTGGGTGTCTAACGAATTATAAGCAATTACCAATTTATCATCAAATGGATTTGGAAACACATTAAAGTTGTTTTCACTATCTATATTATAAATAGGATTTCCTGAAAGGATAATACTTGCCATCGAAAAGTTAGGGATACCATAGCCTAATAAATTATCGGGATGTGTATATTGGCTTGCTGATTGTTTTATAACTTCAATAATCTGTTGATTTGTTTTGGTAGGAAAAGCTTGCCACAAACAAGTAGCAAGTCCACATAAGATAGGAGCAGCAAATGAAGTGCCATTACCCGGCGAAGTACCACCATTTATAGCTACAATTGCCCCTTGCCCCATTGCACTTACAGTTGGTTTTATTCTTCCATCAGAAGTTGGACCCTGAGAGCTAAACAAAGCATAAGCGCCTTGCGCGTCTACAGCTCCAACAGTGATAATACTATCAGCATCACCTGGCGTACCTACATATCTCCATGGACTCGAACCTGAATTACCTGCACTGTTTACAACCAAAATACCTTTACGTGCAGCAGTAGTTGCAGCTATCGAAACTCTTGCTGTTTTTCCATCCAAATCTTGATATTTATGATTCATTAAAGTGTCGTCGAAGGTAGTGTAACCTAATGACGAACTAATAATATCAGCACCTAAACTATCTGCAAACTCAGCACCTGCAGCCCAATTATCTTCTTCTATTAAATTTTCGGAGTTAACATCTTCAGTTCTGATAAGCCAGAAATTTGCTTTAGGAGCAGTGCCAACTAACTCTCCTGGTAGATAAGCACCCATTTCGGAGAGTACCATCATACCATGTGTTGCCTGATCAAAAACATTCCCACCTGGTTCTACAAAATCTCTTGTGCCTAATATTTGTCCATTTGCCCAAAGGCTATCAAAAGCATTTAAAAGATTAACACCCCAGAAGCCTCCATCAAGTATTGCAACAGTCATACCATTACCCATATAACCTTGATTGTGCAGAAAGGTACCATTCATCATATCAATCTGAGTTAAGGAAACGCCATAGTTTATATTTCTACCACTCTGTTTGGTTTTGTCATATTTATATTGTTGTTTATTACCAAGAATAAAATTAGGAGTAATATCAGGATTAAAAAAAACTTTAGAAGATTTTACAACTGAAGCATCTGATGGCTTAGTGTTTTTCTTCTTTTTATTATTAAATGCAACAACCTTTACTACACTACTTACGAAAGGCAAAGCAGAGATTGCAGGCATCAGATTAGTATCATTAACTCCGATTACACATGAATTAAACCATTTTGATGAATTATAAACCATAGCACCTTTAGCAATCAGGCTATCTAAGTAACTTTTGTTGACAGGTAAATCTTCTTGAGTTATATTTATACCTTGATTTATGCGTCGTGTAATTGCTTTTTGTGATAAAAATGCGGAAGGATTTATTGTAGAATAAACAGAATTACTCTTATCGGTAAAGCTTACTCGGTATTTGTACTTCTGTGCTGACGTTACACTTACGAAGAATAACATTAGGATAACAATAACTATTTTTATTCTGTTCATAGCTTAATTTTCTTTGTTGTAAATCGAGTGCTAAATTACAGCATTTATAGTTTATATGCTAATTATTTAGTAAATATTTAACATCTTTAATTTATATTTATTTTACAAACTACCTTTAAAGTTGTTTTTATTACTTAATTTAGCCGTCTGAAATTTTATAAATATTAATAATCTTAATTCGTTTGCTATCTTTAGGTTTATGATAAAAAAAGGCTGTATTTTATTTCTAATTATTGTATTCGCGCAAAGCAATTTTGCTCAAAAAAAGAAAACTAATGCTGAAGGCGACAAAGCTAAAGCCAAACAGTTATTCGCTAATCACAATTTTATTCAGGCTATGGATGAGTATCAGCTATTGCTTGCCGACGACACCAACAACATCACATTTAAACATAATTTGGCTGTTTGTTATTTGAACACAAACATAGATAAACTAAAAGCTATTTCCTATCTCGAGGCTGTAACTGCTACTCCAAAATGTGATTTCAATGCTTGGTACGATTTAGGCAGAGCGTATCAATATGCTTATCGTTTCGAGGATGCCATTACTGCTTTTAACAAGTTTATAACCTTATGTAAGGGCAAAGATATTAATTATATTCCTGCAAAGCGTCAGTTGGAGATGTGCGATAATGCCATTGCGCTTATCAAAAATCCTATTAACGTAAGTTTCGAAAACCTCACTAACGAGGTTAACACCAGTGGTGCCGACTTTAATCCTTATGTAAATGCCGACGAAACTTTTATGGTGTATACTTCCAAAAGGCAAAACAACTCTGGCAATACTATCGACTATGATGGGATGAATACTTCTGATATTTTTTATGTGGAATACGAAGGTAAGTGGGGTAAGTCGAAGAGATTGCCACCTGTAATCAATTCGCAAGGCTCTGAGGATTGCACCAATATGACTGCCGACGGCTCTTCAATCGTTATTCATGTGGATAATGTAAAAACAATGGCCGATGTCATTATTTCGGAGATAAAAGGCAAGACTTTTCAACGCCCAATATTACCTGGAGAAATGGTTAATTCCTTAAAAGATGAAACTGCTGCTTGCTTGAGTCCCGACAAGCAAACTATGATATTTGCAAGCAATCGCGATGGTGGCATAGGTGCTAAAGATCTTTATATTTGCAAGCGTCTGGCCTCGGGCGACTGGACTAATCCCGTTAATTTAGGTGAAAACATAAATACTATTTACGACGAAAACTATCCTTACATAACTCCTGATGGCGAGACCTTATATTTTTGCTCTGTTGGGCATAATAGTATGGGAGGTTATGATATTTTTAAAGCTACCTGGGACAAACAAAACAATACTTTTTCGGAAGCTGTAAACATTGGTTATCCCATCAATACTCCTGACGACGAGCGCACTATTTCTTTTACTAAGTCGGGCAGGTATGCCTATACTTCGGCTTTCAGAAAAGATGGAAATGGCGATATGGATTTATATAGAATCGTATTTAAGGATGTGCAGGCTGCTTACACTGTTTTAAAAGGCAACGTTAGTTTTAGTGATGCACAGGCTTCTGACACCAGCGACAACAGTATGAAGAACCTTCACAATGTTAAGATTATTATTAAAGATAAAAAAACAGATGCTGTGTATGGCAAATATATTCCAAACACTATTAGCGATAATTTTGTTATAATACTTACTGCAGGCACTTACAGCATGCATATTGAAGCACCGGAATACACCGAACAGGATATTGATATTGCAATCCCCGAAAGAGAGGCCCAACAAAGAGAACTTATAAAAAACATCACATTAATTAAAAATACTCACTAAATGGAACTAAATCTTAATCGCCCTTTGGCTTTTTTTGATCTCGAAACTACTGGTATTAATGTTACTACCGATCGTATTGTCGAGATTTCGATTGTTCGTGCAAACGTTAATGGCAGCACAGATATTAAGACCATGCTTATTAATCCTACGATTTCTATTCCTCCCGAAACTACAGCTATTCACGGTATAAAGGATGAGGACGTAAAGGATAAACCAACTTTCGCACAAGTGGCTAATGAGTTGAACCAGTTCTTGCATAATTGCGATCTGGCAGGTTATAACTCCAATAAATTCGACATCCCTTTGCTGGTTGAAGAGTTTTTGAGAGCAGATATTGATTTCGATATTAAGAACAGAAGATGTGTGGACATTCAAAATATATTTCATAGGATGGAGCCTCGCAATCTTACTGCTGCTTATAAGTTTTATTGTGGTAAAGAATTGATAAATGCCCATAGTGCGGAAGCTGATACAGTAGCAACTTATGAGATTTTAAAATCACAGTTGGATAAATATGCAGGTGTGGAGCATAAGGATTCAAAAGGGAATATTACTGTGCCGGTGTTGAACGATGTGAATGCCTTACATGAATTCTCGTTTAGTTCTCGCAGTGCCGATTTGGTTGGGCACATAGTGTATGACGAGAAAAAGGTAGAAGTCTTTAATTTTGGCAAACATAAAGGCAAGGCTGTTGAGGATGTTTTCCGCAACGAGCCTTCGTATTACGATTGGATGATGAAGAGCTTGTTCCCTTTATCCACCAAGAAAGTTATTACAGCCATCAAACTAAGAGGTTTTAACAAGAATTCAGTTAGTATTAATTCATAAAATAATTATAGGATGAAGATTATTTGTATAGGTCGCAATTATATCGACCATGCCAAGGAGCTTAACAGTGCCGTACCTACCGAACCTGTTTTCTTTTTAAAACCCGACACTTGTTTGGTTACAAGAAACCAGCCTTTCTTTTATCCTGAGTTTTCTAAAGAGATACACTACGAAACCGAGTTGGTAGTAAAGATTAATAAGGTGGGCAAGCATATACAACAGCAGTTTGCACACACTTATTACGACGAATTATCGGTTGGTATCGACTTTACGGCTCGCGATTTACAGCGAAACTGCCAGCAAAAAGGTTTGCCTTGGGAAATTGCTAAAGGTTTCGACAATGCTGCCCCTGTGGGTAAGTTTGTAAAGAAAGATGTTTTCAGCAATGTGCAGAATATTGAGCTAAAACTTTTGATTAATGGGCAAGTAGTGCAGCAGGGCAACACCAAAGATATGATATTTACGGTGGATACCATCATTAGTTATGTTTCGCAGTTTATTACTTTAAAGATAGGCGATCTTATTTTTACAGGCACCCCTGCGGGAGTTGGTCCTGTGAAGATAGGCGATAAACTGGAAGCATTTTTAAACGAACAAAGCTTGCTTAAGGTTGATGTGAAGTAAGAAAAGTGCCTTAAGTGCCTTGAGTACTTAAAGTGCCTTAAGTTATAATAAAAAAACCTTCATCATTTATTTGGTGAAGGTTTTTTTGTTTTCAGCATAAGTACTCTTTTTAACTTAAGTTTAGATAGTAAAAATGCTTAAATTAACAATCTATTTGTTGAAAATAGGAATAAGTTTAGATTTATGTTTGAGAAAAAGCGCAATGACCATCGAGTGGTGCGCAATGACTATCGAGTGGTGCGCAATTGCAAAAGTTGGAGCGCAGAGGCTGTCGTGTCATGCGCAATTGCAAA
>CAYRBL010000229.1:0-5761 GCA_964422385.1 uncultured Bacteroides sp. | reverse complement strand
CCACCTAAAGCTTGGAAGGCTTTCGCTCTACCAAATGAGCTACTTCCGCAAAATTTGTGGGGAGAGGAGGATTCGAACCTCCGAAGGCTTCGCCAACAGATTTACAGTCTGTCCCATTTGACCGCTCTGGTACCTCCCCAATAAATTCAAAATTTCATAAAAAAAGAGCCGATGGAGGGATTCGAACCCCCGACCAGCTGATTACAAATCAGCTGCTCTGGCCAACTGAGCTACATCGGCAATTACATATTCATTTTTTATTTCTTATCATATCCCCTTTCTAAAAGGACTGCAAAATTATAAATAAAAATTGAACTGACAAACTTTTTTTCACTTTTTTTGAAATTAAATTCCTTTTTGTTTTTCTTTATGCTTTATTAACTGTTTACGTAAGGCTTCAACAGCTTGATCAGTTGATTCTTCAAAAGTCTTAGTTTGTTTTTTAGCAAATAAATCAAATCCTGGAATTAATAATTTTATTTCTGCTACTTTATTATTATGATCCTCGGCATTATCAATTTTCAAAGTTACTTCGCTGCTTATTAAACCATTATAACTTTCATACAGTTTTCCAACCTTTTCTGAGATAAAATCTTCTAATTTCTTATCTGCTTTAAATTTTACTGAATTAATACTTACTTTCATTGTAAACCTCCTTTTTTATGCCTTTGGATGGGCTTGTTTATAAACTTTTTTTAAACTTTCTATTGTATTATGAGTATATATTTGCGTCGCTGATAAATTTGAATGCCCTAAAAATTCTTTGATAACATTTATATCTGCTCCATTATTCAACATGTGCGTAGCAAATGTATGTCTTAGTACATGCGGACTCTTTTTACGTATCGTTGTAACACTACAAAGATAGTGAAAAATTATATTATATACAAACATTGAATACATTTTTTTACCATTTTCTCTTAAAAAAAAGAAATTAGATACTTCAATTCCCTTAAAAGTATCTTCTTTTATTATGTTATATTCACAAATCAACTTCTTCAATGAACTACTAAACGGTATATTTCTTTCTTTATTTCTTTTGCCTAAAACTTTTAAAGTTAAATTTATTAAATCTATATTCACTTCCTTTATATTTATAAGCTCGGATAATCTTATTCCTGTTACATAAAACAATTCAATTATCAATTGGTTTCGTTTATCTGTAAAAGTTATACTATTTTGCAAAGATAATAATAATGTTTTCATTTTACTCTCTTCAACAAAAACTGGTAATTTCTTCTTAATCTTTGGGCTTATTATTTTATTAAACGGATTTATTTTTATTTTTGAATTTTTGAGAAGATATTTATAATATGTTTTTACAGCTGAGATCTTCCTATTAATACTTATTGTATTTAATCCTTCTTCCATCTGGCTCACTATCCACGAGCGTATCATTAGATGTGTTATTTGCTCAACTGTCATTTCTCCATACATTGTATTTATATATGTATGGAATTGTTCTAAATCCTTTTTATATGCTATCAATGTATTTGTAGCATATCTCTTCTCAAACTTTAAGTAATCTAAAAATTCTTCTGTATCCATAAAAAAAAGGAAAATTTGAATAAATATAAAATTAATACAAATTTTCCTTTAGATTTAATTAATGATTCTTAAAAACTAGTTTTCTTCAGACTGACGTAGTTGTTGAATATAAATAGCTTTTAAACGTTGTTCTCTCAATCTTACAGAAGGTTTTGTGAACTTTTGTCTTTCACGTAATTCCTTAACAACACCTGTTTTTTCAAACTTTCTCTTAAGTTTTTTTAATGCGCGATCAACATTTTCGCCTTCTTTAATTGGAACAATTATCATAATCGATACCTCTTTCTTGTTAAATTATTAAATAAATTTTTTTAATTGGCTGCAAAATTAATAATAAGTTTACAATTAACAACTATATTTATTTTTATTTTTAATATTATTTATTTTGGAGCCTTTTTTATAAGGTACATTGCAAGTATTCCAAACAATACAATTGGTATCCACACTGAAACAAATGCAGGTAAATTACCAAAGGTTGCAAATACTGTTGATATCTTCATAAATAAAATAAATGAAAAAGTAATTATTAACCCATACGCTAAATGAATTCCGATTCCTCCTCTAACTTTACGTGATGATATTGCTATACCTATTAATGTCAATACTATTGTGGCAAATGGATAAGATATTCTTTGATACTTTTCAACCTCATAAAACTTAATATGATCGGAACCTCTTAGCTTTTCTTGCTTAATAAACTTTCGCAACTGACCATAATCCATCGTTTCGATATCCTTACTCTTCTTCGAAAAATCCTTTGGAGTAATATTCATAAGGGTATCCAAAACATCTCCTCGCATAAACTTTTCATTCAATCCATCTATTTTTCTTATAATATAGTTTCTGATTTGCCATTTATTTTTCAAACTATCATAAGAAATCTGGTCGGCAGTAAGTTTAAAATACATTCCATTGTCATTCGTTTTCTCAATAGAGAAATGGTATCCAGTATTATTAGCAATGTCGAAACTTTCGCAATATAAATAGGAGCCTTTCTCAATTTGAAGATGAATATTTGTTTCGCTACTGCTACTTTTATTAAAAATATATTCCTTTTCGAAGGCTAACCTGTGTACATTAACTTTAGGAATTAAAAAATTTGTAAGATAAAAAGTCATTAAACCTATTATAACAGCGGACACTAAATATGGAAAGAGTAACCTTTTAAAACTAATACCTGAATTTAGTATTGCAACTATTTCAGTATTGGAAGCCATTTTAGATGTAAAAAATATAACCGCAATAAATGTAAAGAGCGGACTAAAGAGATTTACAAAATAAGGTATGAAATTAAAATAATAACTGAATATAATCTTATTTAAAGGCGCATTCTTCGAAATAAAGTCATCTATCTTTTCTGAAATATCAAAAATAATTACAACTATAATTATTAATGCAATCGCATAGAAGAAGGTTCCCAGAAATTTTTTGATTATGTATAGGTCAAGTTTCTTAATCATACAATATATATTATAGTCGTGCTGCTAGTTTTTTTACCATTACGTTTTTCCATTCCGAAAAGTTACCTTCTATTATTTGTTTTCTTGCCTCGCCTACCAACCAAAGATAAAAATTAAGATTATGTATGCTAGCAATCATCGGTCCTAATATCTCTTGTGCCTGAAACAAATGTCGCAAATATGCCTTTGAATACTGACTATCTACAAAACTTTTACCATTCTCATCAACATCCGAGAAATCATTTTTCCATTTCTCATTCTTAATATTAATGATACCTTCGCTTGTAAACAGCATTCCATTCCTTCCATTTCTGGTCGGCATAACGCAGTCAAACATATCAATACCTAAAGCTATACACTCCAAAATATTTACAGGAGTTCCTACACCCATCAAGTAACGTGGTTTTTCTTTTGGAAGTATCGAGCACACCAATTCTGTTAATTCATACATCATTTCTATCGGTTCGCCTACTGATAATCCTCCAATTGCATTTCCATCAGTACCTTTCGAAGCAATTTCTTCTGACGATTGTATCCTCAATTCACGATAAACGCTTCCTTGTACTATAGGAAACAAAGTTTGATTGTATCCATACTCAGGATTTGTTTTATCAAAATGGGTAATACATCTGTTGAGCCATCTGTGTGTGAGCTCCATCGATTTTTTAGCATAATCATATTCACAAGGATAAGGTGTGCATTCGTCGAAAGCCATAATAATATCGGCACCTATAGTCCTTTGTATTTCCATAACTTTCTCTGGCGAAAAAGTATGTCGGGAACCATCAATATGCGATTGAAATATTACGCCTTCTTCTTTCAATTTTCTGGTTCCTGCTAAAGAATACACCTGATAACCTCCGCTATCGGTTAATATTGGCTTGTCCCAACCATTAAATTTATGCAATCCTCCTGCTTGTTTTAATACGTCCAAACCTGGGCGAAGATATAAATGATAGGTGTTTCCCAATATTATTCGAGCCTTAATGTCGTCTTTTAATTCTTTTAGGTGAACTGCTTTTACCGATCCAACTGTTCCTACAGGCATAAATATCGGCGTCTGTATCGTTCCGTGGTCCGTAGTTATTTCCCCCGCTCTTGCGTTTGATTTCTTATCTAATGATTGTAATTTAAATTTCATTCAACACTTTTAATGATTTCATAAAAAAAGTATACATATATATATAATGTATAGACGATTTTTTTAATGGTTTATAAATTGTTTATAAATTTTTGACAAAGTTAGTTTTAATTCGCATATTATAGATAATTTTGCAGCATCAAATTTATAAAAAATGAATTTCGAACTTTTGCTTAACGATAATATTACGTTTATATTGCTGATTACATTCTGCATTGCGCTTTTAATCCAGTTAATTTATTATTGGTTTATTTTTGCACGTCTTGCTTTTTATAAAAATAAAAACACTATTCGTAACAACGAACCGGTGTCAATTGTTATTTGTGCCAAGAATGAATACACCAATCTTAAGAACAATCTTCCGATGATTTTGGAGCAAGATTATCCAAATTATGAAGTTATTGTGGTGAATGATGCTTCGGATGATGAAACTTATTTTCTTTTAAAAATAATGTCGGATCAGTACAAACATCTTAAAATAGTAAATATTAAAGAGGATGTTAATTTTTTTAAAGGTAAAAAGTTTCCTTTAACTATTGGTATTAAATCTGCCAAAAATGATTTAATATTGCTTACTGATGCTGATTGCAAGCCGGGTAGTATGCTTTGGGTAAATAAAATGGCTCAACAATTTCAGGATAATACCGAAATTGTTTTGGGTTATGGCAAATATAAAAAAGAAAAAGGATTGCTAAATATGTTAATCCGTTTCGATACCTTTTTTATCGCCCTTCAATATCTTAGTTATTCCTTAAGTGGGCTCACTTATATGGGTGTAGGTAGAAATCTTGCCTATCGAAAAACATTATTTTATGCCAATAATGGTTTTATAAAACATTATAAAGTAAAATCGGGCGACGATGATTTATTTATTAATTCGGCTGCCACCACTAAAAATGCAAAAATAGCTATCGACTTCGATTGTCATACTATATCGCAAGCCAAGAGCACCTTTAGCTTATGGATGACTCAAAAAAGACGCCATTTAACAACAGGAACTTATTATAAATTCTCAACAAAATTACTATTGACAATATATTCTATGAGTGTATTCGTTTTTTTTAGTACTTTTGTATCCTTGTTAATTTACGCTCCAAATAATATCTTTTTATTTATAGCGTTATTTTCAATACGATTATTAAGTCAGTTAATTATACACAAAAGAGTAATGAACAAATTAAACGAAAAGAAATTTCTGTTGCTATCACCGGTTCTCGAACTATTCTTTATGTTCCTTAATCCACTGATTTTTATTTATAATATTTTATCTAAACCTGATAAATGGAAGTAAGATCTCAGCTAACCGAGAAAGCAAAGCACGATATCGAGCTTGTTCGTCTGGCATTTGAGCAGGGCGACCAACGGGCGTATGCCGAATTACTGAATAATTATCGGGATTCGTTATATTATATGTTGCTTAAGCTTACCAATGATGCTGACGATGCTGATGATTTGACGATAGAGGCTTTCGGTAAAGCTTTCAAAAACCTTAGCACTTACTCTCCTGAATTTGCTTTTAGCACCTGGCTTTTTAGAATTGCCACCAATAATTGTATCGATTTTTTAAGAAAAAAGAAAAAGAATACTTTTTCGATGAATAAAGGTTATGGCA
>CAYRBL010000228.1:0-5776 GCA_964422385.1 uncultured Bacteroides sp. | reverse complement strand
TGGAAAGTAATTATTATTTAAACCAGCTTTTGATAAGTGGAAAGATACTATTTAATGATCCGGTAACTGAATATATCAACGGAATAGCTGATGTAATATTAAAAGACCAGCCTGAATTAAGAAAAACCTTGCGTTTTTATGCCGTAAAGTCAGCTTCAGTAAATGCTTTTGCTACCGATAAGGGTATAATCTTTGTAAATTTGGGTTTAGTAGCTCAGGTAACTAGCGAAGCACAGCTTGCTTACGTACTTTCTCATGAAATAGTTCATTATGTAAAGAAACATAATATGGATTTTTATCTCACAAAGAAAAAAATCTTAAAAGGTTCGAGTTATGATTCGGAAGAAGAAGACGAATCTTTCTTAAAAGTTCATCATAGATCTCGCGAGATGGAAAGTGAAGCCGACAATATTGGTTTATCTGAATATTATAGCAAAACGAACTATTCTTTTACAGAAATTGATGGCGCCATGGACGTGCTTCAATATGCATATCTTCCTTTTGATGATATTAAATTTGAAAAATCTTATTATGAAAACGGTTATTTTAGTTTCCCTGATAATTATAAGCTTGATAATATAACTCCAATTAAAGGCAGAGATGATTATGATGATACCTTAAGCACGCATCCTAATATTAAGAAGAGAAGAGAGTCGATGCAAGAGATAATTAAGAAGTACGACAATGCGAATCGTCAAGCTTTTATTCAGTCGAAAGATAAATTTATTTATGTAAAGAAGCTCGCAAGGTTCGAATGCATTAATATTTTTATTGTTGAACAAGAATATGATCAAGCGCTTTATAACTCTTACATAATGTTGAAGGAATATCCTAATAATTTCTATCTCCAGAAAGCGATGGCAAGCAGTATGTATCTGTTGGCAAAACATCGATTGGATGGAACCCTTAACAAAGTTGTTGGCGACTATAAAAAGATGGAGGGCGAGCAGCAACAAATGAATTTTCTTATTCGAAAGTTTGAGAAAAAAGATATCTGTGTGGTTGCTTTGCGCGATATTTGGAAGTTGCATAAACAATATCCAAAAAATGCCTATCTTACTTCGATGAAAGACGATATTTTAAAAGAAATGTTTGATAGAATTAATCTAAAGAACACTGATTTTTCTACTTCAAAAGATACCGCAACTACGATGCCTGATACCACAGCTATCGAGAAAGCCGGAAATAAATATGATCGTATAAAATTGAAGAAGAAATCGACTGCCGTAAAAGAAAAGTTGAATTATTTTAACTATATGTTAGTTGATTTATTTCAGGATTCAGCCTTCAAAAGTAATTTTAATGACGCTTTTGAAATAGCTCAGAACAGTAAGAAAAGAAACGACGACGAGGATGACGATGAAGGCTATGTTGCGAAGAAGAAAAAGAGAACCTGGGTGAAGTTGGACGATGAATTACCTAGTAAAATAGATAATATATTAGTGTATAACCCTGTTTATTATAAGGTGGATCTTCGCAAAACAGATGCATTAAAATTCATAGCTTCCGACCAAAAGGGAAAAGAATATGTTGAACGTATTAAGAACATTACAAAGATGCTTAATATTAAAACAAAGCTTTTAATACCTTCAGAATTCACTTCCGATGATGTGGATATTTACAATGATTATGCTACTCTTAAAGATTTACTTTCTGAAGCTATGAATATATCGTCGAAGAGCAATTATGTATACAATAGTGTGCAATATACAGGGGATATCGCTGATAAATATGACACAAGATACATTAATTTTTCTGGTGTGGTTTCGTCGAGAATCAAAAAAAGTTCTCAGGCAATCTTTAATGCTGTAATTTATTCTATTTTAATCTATCCGATACCGTTTTCTATTTATACAATAACAGTTCCGGAGTATTACACAGTGTATTTCCAGTCGTTGTTTGATATCAAAACAGGAAAAGTATTGTTCGAACGAGCTTCTCCTTTCAATTATCGTGATAGGAACGACTTTTTGAACTCTCAGTTGTACGATTCCTTTAATAAAATAAAGTATTTAAAGAAATATAAAACCAAACACTAATCCTTAAAAAGAATATCAATATGAGAAAAATAATTATAATACTTGCCGTAATATTAAGTTCAAGTCTTGTTTCTAACGCACAGGTATCCGGATATATGGGGAAGAAGTTTATGTTTATGTACGACCTTCACACCCGACCTTCATTTGCCTTACCAAATGCGAATGGTAATAGTGGTTTTACTTCTTTCAATGCCAAGCATAGTTTTAGTGTAGAATATGTTACGGCCGAGCATACCTCTATGGGAGTTTCTTATTCCTTTTTTAATACAATGTTCGACTTTAATGAGCTACAAGTGCTTTTTGAAGGAGCTTCTAGTCAGTTTTCTCCTACTTTTCATCCCGAAGGTCTCGGCACTATGTCTGTTAAAAATTATTCTTTTTATTTAAAACTTTTTTCTGGTAGCAATATTGCACCTTTGGGCACTTATATGAAGCTTCAGTTTGATTATTTTGCGTGGGATAGTAAATATGATTGGACACAGAATGGTACAAATGATCCTGAAATTGCTAGTTTTGCGAAAAGCGTACCTCAAGATGCGTCTAACAGTTCTTTTGGATTAAGTATTAATTTCGGAAATCAATTAGTTTATTTCGATCATTTGGTTTTGAATACTTCTTTGCAGTTTGGCTTCCTTTTTAATGGAGGTTTTACTGCAGCATTTGGTAGCTCTGATCCTGGATTGTCAAACTTTCCAACAAATATTGAAGCTACTAAATATGCAACATCGGCACGTATATTTAGTCAAAATTTATGGAATATTAATGTTGGTATAGGGTATTTAATTTTTTAAAGATAGTATAAAAGAACAAAGCTTTTTACAATAATAATGAATTTATTTTAGCAAATTAAGTATGAAAAGATTTTTTATCTTTGTATTTGTATTAATAAGTACAGTAGCATCTTCTCAAAACACTTCTCTAGATTCGGCGAGAGTCTTATTTATAGGAAATAGTTATACAGGGGTTAATAATTTGCCCCAACTTTTCTCTGACGTGTCTACATCTGCAGGAAAATATGTGTATGTTGATAGTAACACACCCGGTGGATATACTTTTCAAATGCAATCAACAGATGCAACTACAACTGCTAAGATAATGCAAGGCGGATGGGATTATGTTGTGTTGCAAGCTCAAAGTCAGGAGCCTTCTTTCCCTGATGGGCAATTCTTTTCAGATACTTATCCTTATGCATTAACATTAAATAATCTTATTAAAACATATAATCCTTGTGCCAAAACTGTTTTTTATATGACATGGGGTCGCAAGAATGGTGATGCAGGTAATTGTGCTTCCTTTCCTCCGTTATGCACCTACCAGGGCATGGATAGTTTGTTGCATTTGCGCTATTGTTTGATGGCTGATAGTGCACATGCATTGGTATCGCCTGTTGGTGCTGCCTGGCATAAGGTAAGGGACAACAATCCATTGCTCGAGTTATATCAAAGCGACGAAAGTCATCCTACTGTTGCGGGTTCTTACATTGCAGCTTGTAGTTTTTTCTCTGTTATTTACAAAAGCGATCCTACTACAATTACAAATTATGCTGGACTCGATCCTAATGATGCTATATTTATCCAAAATACAGTTAAAACGATAGCTTATGACAGCCTTTCGAAGTGGAATGTAGGTAAGTTCCTTCCACAAGCTGACTTTTTATCAACAAATATAAGTAATTATGTAGTTAATTTCACTAATCAATCTACAGATGCTACTACTTATTTATGGGATTTTGGTGATGGTGCTACTTCAGCACTTACAAATCCTTCGCATACCTATGGAGCACCCGGTACGTATTCGGTTACTTTAAAAGCTATACAATGCAATCTTAATAATACAATCAATAAACAAATAACTATTATTCCTACAGTTATTATCGAAAACAATACACAGGATTTTAAGGTTTCACCTAATCCAGTTAGCGATATATTAAGTATTAGTTCTGACAAATTCCTTAACAATACATATCAAATAAAACTTACAAATGCGATGGGAGTTGTAGTATATGAAGCTAAATCTACTACTAAGGGCAAACAACTGGTTGATATGTCTAAGTTGCCTAAAGGAAGCTATTTTATATCCTTAATAACAAAAACCGAAAGGGTAAATTATATTAAGGTTGTTAAGAATTAGGAATATTCTCTTTTCTATTAAGCTGAATTAGTTGTCGATATAGTGGAGGATGCGTTTTACTTAGTTGCGGAGTCATCATTCACTCTTGCGGAGGCATCATTTACATTTGCGAAGCCATTTTTTAAATTGCGAATGCATAAATCATAATTGAGGATGCCCCATTTTAATTTGCGAAGGCATCATTTACACATGCGATAGCATATTTCATACTTGCAGTACTATTATTACTTTTCTATTTCACCTTACGGGAAAAGGATTATTAATAATAAAATAAATAATAATGCTATTTGTATTTTAAATTAGTAAAAAGAAAGATTTATTGTTAAATAAAATTGTGGAATTGAAAAAATGTGTAATTTTACAGAAAAAATAATAAATATGGAAAATTATACATATGAAAAGTTTGTAGAAGAATATAATAAAAAAGAAATTGATTTTAAAATAATAGATTATCGATATGATAAATTAATATATGGTTCTGAAAAAATAATTCATAAAATACTTTATTTTTTACATAATATTAATATTTTAATTATACCGTTAACTGCCTATTATATGAATAATTGATGGATATTAATGGGGTATTTTATAATTGTTATGGCAACTGGTTTTTCATATGAGCAGAATTATTATAAAAAAGTTCCAATTATTCATTTTTTTTTAATTTTTTGCATTATTTATTGGATTAAATATGGTTTTAGCTTTACGCAAATAATTACTATTTTCTATGCTATCGCAATTTACACTCATTTTACTGCAGTTTTAGATAGAAATTTGCAAAAAAAATGGGCAAAACAGAATGTCCTTTATGTTGAGGAACTTTTTAATAAATTAAAAATAGGTAATAATATTGAAATAATAAAAAATGAAGTTTTTGTATTTAATGAAAAACAAAGAGATAAAAATAATTTTGTAGAAGAAGGTATGCAGTTTTTAATTAAAGGTCAGACTAATTCTGCACTAGAATGCTTTGATAATGCAATTGAATCAGGTTGTTTGGAAGAAGTCTTTGATTTACGTGCAGGTTGTTTGCAAGCTTTAGGCTATCATTATGAGGCAATAGAAGATTTTGATAAAGCAATAATGCTATCACCAGAAGATTGTAATATGTATTTTTCACGATCTATTTCTAAAGGTGCAATTTTAGATTATCTAGGAGAAATTAATGATCTTGAGATTGCAATTAAACTATCAAAAATAGATAATAAACTCAATAGAGGATATAATGAAGAAGCAATAAGCCAAGGGTATGAAAATGGGATTGCAGAATTATATGATTTAAGATTAGAACTTGTTTTAGGTATTGTAAAAAATGATTTAAAACAAAAAGATAAAGTTAGAAATGCTTCTAATACTAAAGAAAAAGAATTTTGGCAACGAAACTTTTGAACGGAATTTTAATAAAATTGGAAGCTTAAGATAATTTCGTTTCACATTTCTTTCATAGGCTTTATTAGCGCCGGTTTCCAATAATGGTTCTTCCCTTGGATCCTGCGCACGACTGTCTTTGTATTTTTGCCCCAGGGTTGAGGATCCGATTTCAATTTTAAGTCCTAAGTGTGAATTGAAGTCAAAGCCGATGTTAGCATTTATTCCTCCATGTGTTG
>CAYRBL010000227.1:0-5818 GCA_964422385.1 uncultured Bacteroides sp. | reverse complement strand
ACTGTTTGAAGAATAAATTTTATTGATTTTTTCATATTGAATTATATAAATTTGTTACATTTTTAATTAATAAGGATTAGGTGAGGTATTTGAACCATAAACATTACCAGAACAAATCCCCAAAATATCTTGATTTATAATATCTGAAGAATTAACAGATATATTAGGCGTTTCAAAAACGAAATCTGGAGCAGTAAATAAACTAGAATATCCATCAGCAATTCTTTCATATAAAGCCTCAACATCATCAAAATTAATATCACCATCTAAACTTACGTCGCAAGCTAATAGTCTAAGTGGATTTTCATAAGGCAAAGAAGTTCCATCTACTATATATTGATAAATAGCTATTACATCATCAAAATCAGAATACCAATAAGCACCGATAGGACTAGTTGGGTGAATAATATAAGTTCCATTACCTGCCATTAGTTGATAATAACCAGTACTATCAGTTATACAGGAATCTATTAATGTATTACCTATAGAAGAATAAAGATAAATCTTAAATCCAGCTAATGATATTCTTTGAATTGGATCATTATCATAATTCAATATACCACTAATTTTAAATTTTAAATTAACTCCACCATCTATCCAATTACAACAAATAATTGAAGTAGAATTATCGGTTATTTCGCATCCATTTGAAAATGCAACATTAGCTGCTGAATTACTACCTCCACCTAAATATGCGAATTTTAAATTTAAAAAAGTTCCGTTTAAATCTAAACCACTAGCATTAGACCAAACTATTTTAATTTTTTGTGTTAAAGGGTCTAAAAAAGCAGTAGCATTATGAATATTATTCTGTACATCAATGTATGTTAGTTTAGATTGATCATAATCTATATATAAAGTTACAGCACCAGCATTTGAAGGTAAACCAGTAAAACTAACAGGTACTAAAACATTTGATCCTATTACTCCATTAACAGATCCTATAGTCGCAAAATTATTAGTAGATATAGGAGAAATTGTTGCATCAGTATATCCAACATTTATAGAATTACCATTAACATTAGAAAAAGATGTACCTGCTTTAAAACTGATATTTGCAACACCAATACCATTGTATTTAAACTTTAATTTAAGTACTTGTCCATTAATATTTGGAGCATTTATATTAGACCAAACAATATTTAAATTATTACCTGATTGGTTTACTATATTTGAATAAATATTATTACTAACTCCAATATAAGATAGTTTAGAATTATCAAAATTAATATTTAAAGTATAAGCAGCTATACCATTATTACCACTTAGAAAAGAACTCAAAATTAAAGGAATTTCATAATCTTGGCCTTGAATTGCATTACTTATCGAACTTAGTGATGCAAAAGAAACGGGTGTTGCAGGTACAACTGAACCATTTAAATAATTTACATCAATATAATTTGAACCAGTTACATTACTTATTAAGCAACAACCATAAAAATTTAAATTTGCAGTATTCGTGGCTATTGAAATAAAATTTAAATTTATTACTGAAGAATTTATATTTGCATTGCCTGAAGCGTTTGAATAAGAAACTGAAATTACTCCATTATTTGCATAAATCAATAGTCCATTAGCAAAAGCACCAGTTCCTGTGGCATTAATAAAAGTTAGTTTAGATTGATCATATTGAATATATTGTTCTATTGAACCAATATTTGTAGAAAATCCGGAGAAACTGACAGGTACAGAGACACTAGGTTGTAATTGATCATAAATAACATTCCCTATTTGAACTAATGAGTTTGTCGTATTTGTACTAATTGTTGAATTTGTAAATGTAATAGGTAAAACAACTGGAGGTATTCCTTGTACAATTTCAGACCCACCTAAAAATTCAAGATTTGTTGAAGAACTTCCGCAAAAAGAAGTAAAATTTATATCAAAAAGCTTACCATTTGATATTGTTAACATATTTGGATCAGTATATATTATTACTAATTTATTTCCTCCACTAATATAACCTAAAAAATGAGTTAAATTATAACCCGTTGGTAAATTTGTTAAATTCAATTTACCTTGAGAATTAAACATTGGAGTTAAAACTGAAGGATCAAATTTAATTGTAAATGTTATACCACTTATATTGTTAAAATTAGTCACCATTAAAGGCACAGAAAATGTTTGCCCAGGTGAAGTTGAAACAGAAGATAAAGTAGCTGTAGCACCCTGACTAAATAATGTTGCATTGAAAAGCAACATCATCAATACTATTATAGTAAATTTTTTGATCATAGTTATTCTATTTAAATTATAAACTATTTTGTGCCTATATTTTTATTTTATTTATTTCTAAATCTAATATTTGAAATTTCTAAATAATAAATTTTATTATGAAAATCTTTTATCTTAAAGGAGTGAAATAATTTTCTTTTTGTTTTAGTTTCATATAATTTCAGTTTTAAAAGGAATAAATGAAAAAACAACCCAAAATTATTTATAATCATTAGTCATTAAAAAAAATCTTCTTTAATTTTTCTTATTTGATAACTTTAATATTATAATCAAAGATTTTCATACTAGTTAAAAGTAAATTGATAACAGATAATTAATAAAAATCAATTATCTGTTATCAATTTCAATATACTTATTTACATATAACTTTATTAGTTTTATTAAAAATTGAATTTACGCCTTCAAATTCAATTCTGTATGTATAAATACCAGGAGTAAGTTTAAGTTCAGATGAATTAATTTTTACTCTATAAGTACCAGCATCATGATTTCCATCAACTAATGTATTAATTGTTTGTCCTAATACATTTGTAAGAATTAATTTAACTTTTCCTGATTCAGGTAAAGAATAAACAATCTCTGTTGAATTTGTAAATGGGTTTGGATAATTACTAATAGTAATTTCCTTACCATTTGAAATAGTTGTTACATCAGCCATTTTAATAATAAAATTATCAAATTTATTAGCATAAATATCAGCAAATTCACTTCTATTATCAATTGTAAAAATTTGTGTAGCATCTGAAATATTAACTTTTGCTTTCATTTGTATTGATATAATATCATCATTCTCTTTTAAAACAATAGATGATAAATCTGACCATGCAAAAGCAATCTGTCCATTATTTATAACATATTTTAATCCATCAATAGAAGTATTTACTTTTTCAATTTCAAAACGACTAGGATCATAATTCATAAATAAAGTTATAGCACCTAATTCTACAGATTTAACTGTTTTAATATTATAAACAAAAGATTCATTAACAGAAACATTTACTACATCAGAATTAGTTGAAGAAACTAATGTCGTTTTTAAGCCTGTTGGAATATATGAACCATTTACATCACCAACACAAATTCCACTAAAATTATAATAAGTATGACTTGCATCAAATGTAAATATAGTATTATTAAACTTCCAATCTCCAGCTGCAAAACTTGTAGTCATACCAACAGTTCTCATTTTAATTAATAAGGCGTCTAAAGAAGAAATAGTACTTGATAAGTTAACATCTGCTGCAATTTGTCTAAATGGTGTTAAGCTACCTCCTCCAATATTAAGTTGAACTGCTAACGCATCAGTAGCATTAACACCTCCCCAAGGTTTGGTAGAAACAACATTTAAAGAATAGTTTCCATAATTAACATTATTAAATTCGTAATAACCCATTACAGGATTTTCAAATTGATCGATTCCTGCACCTGTAGTAGTAGTAGCAATAACAGATCCATTACTAATCAACTGAACAGTTACTCCATTTAATGGAGTTGAATATGAATTATCATAAGATATTACCCCACTTAATGTATGAGTTCCAGAATTAATCGTAATAGATTTTACATTACTACCAGTACAACCTGTTATCGGATTTGTTTCAAATACAGTTACTGTTCCAGTTCCTGTTACTCCCCAACTAACAGTAATTGAAGGTGTACCTTGACCTGATGTAATTGTTCCTCCTAAGACAGTCCATGTAAATAAATTACCAGTTGAAAGTGTGCTATAACTTACACCTACTTGATTTGCAATTACTGGATTAGATCCTGAAATTACAGGTGTAGGCAATAAATGAATAGTAACATTATATAAAACTGAAGATCTTACGCATCCATTAGCTAATGTTTCTTTAACTAATAAAGAACCTAATGTATTAGACCCCCAAGTAATTGTTACAGTTTGTGAGTTAGCTCCATTTGTGATAGTACCACCAGTCACAATCCATTGGAAAGTACTTCCTGTATGAGAATATCCATTTGTTAAAGCTAATACAGTATATACATTACCAGCTGAATTTTGACAAGCTACATTTGGTAATGTAGGAGACACCTCTGATATTACTGGAGTCCATGAAGCTGGTTCTGTTATTGTAACAGAAACTGGTAAAGTACATCCATTTATATCTTTAACTATAACATTATAAACACCAGCTGCTAAATTTGAATAAGAATGAATTGATGAGAATGTCCCTGTATTACCAAAATCATAAACATAAGGAGAAGTACCAGTTCCTGATGTTACATTTACATTAAATGAACCATCTATATACGTATAACATGAAATATTATTTTGAGATGTTGTAGCTGCTAAATGGATTGGGGCTGTTATAGTAACACTACCAGTAACTGCTGTACAATTGTTATCATCTGTAACGCTGTAGGGATGTAGTCCTGCTCCTAATCCAGTAAATACTCCAGTCGTATTGGTTACAGATCCCATTGTATAATGCTTTGTTCCTGTACCTCCACTTACTACTACAGTAATTTCACCATCGGTTGAGTTATAACATGATAATTCTGCTCCATTGTAGTGTTTGCTTACTGATGCACTTGTTAATGTCATCTGTGTTGGTGCGGTTATCGTTACACTACCTGTTACTGCTGTACAATTGTTATCATCTGTTACGCTATATGGATGTAATCCTGCTCCTAAGCCTGTAAATACTCCAGTTGTATTGGTTACAGATCCCATTGTATAATGTTTTGTCCCTGTACCTCCACTTACTGCCACTGTGATTTCACCATCAGTTGAGTTATAACATGATAATTCTGCTCCATTATAGTGTTTGCTTACTGCTGCACTTGTTAATGTCATCTGTGTTGGTGCAGTTATAGTTACACTACCTGTTACTGCTGCACAATTGTTATCATCTGTTACACTATATGGATGTGATCCTGCACCTAAACCTGTAAAAATTCCAGTTGTATTGGTTACAGATCCCATTGTATAATGCTTTGTTCCTGTACCTCCACTTACTACTACAGTAATTTCACCATCGGTTGAGTTATAACATGATAATTCTGCTCCATTGTAGTGTTTGCTTACTGATGCACTTGTTAATGTCATCTGTGTTGGTGCGGTTATCGTTACACTACCTGTTACTGCTGTACAATTGTTATCATCTGTTACGCTATATGGATGTAATCCTGCTCCTAAGCCTGTAAATACTCCAGTTGTATTGGTTACAGATCCCATTGTATAATGTTTTGTCCCTGTACCTCCACTTACTGCCACTGTGATTTCACCATCAGTTGAGTTATAACATGATAATTCTGCTCCATTATAGTGTTTGCTTACTGCTGCACTTGTTAATGTCATCTGTGTTGGTGCAGTTATAGTTACACTACCTGTTACTGCTGCACAATTGTTATCATCTGTTACACTATATGGATGTGATCCTGCTCCTAAGCCTGTAAATAATCCAGTTGTATTAGTTACTGATCCCATTGTATAATGCTTTGTACCTGTACCTCCAGCAACTAATACCGTAATTTCACCATCTGTTGAATTATAACATGATAATTCAGCTCCATTGTAGTGTTTGCTTACTGCTGCACTTGTTAAGGTCATTTGTGTTGGTGC
>CAYRBL010000226.1:0-5825 GCA_964422385.1 uncultured Bacteroides sp. | reverse complement strand
CTTTTGCTTCAAGTCCAAATAGGAATTGTGTTTTAGATCAGAATAGAATAATTGGAGACCTTACGAATGCTCAAAGCACTTATAAATTTGTAGTTAATGGGAAACAACTTACAATAAACGGTTCAATAAACTTTACAAACAGTGCCCAAATAGATGCTACAGCTTCTTCTTCTAAAGTAGTGTTTGCTGGTACTTCAGCACAAAACATTCCTTCAGGTTCTTTTGTAAGCAATGCTATAGATTCTCTAACGATAAATAATGCAAATGGCTTAACCTTAAATGGTGATTTTACTATAAATAAAGGCATCGCTCTAATCGCAGGAAACTTTATTATCGGCCCAAACACTTTGACATTTAATGGAATTGTTACTGCCATGACAGGAACCGTTACTGGAGGAAGTTCTACTAATATGATAATAGGGGGAACTGGAACTAGTATAAGTATGCCTGCCTTTATACTTAATAATTTAACTATAAATCGAGCAAGTGGTGTAAGCCTGTATGGGAATGTTAATATATCAGGAGTGTTAACATTAACAAATGGAACATTAATAGTTGGTGCAAATATCTTAACGCTTTTTAATACACCAATCAGAACAAACGGAAACATTGATGCAAGCAATTCCGGTGCAACTCTAGTGTTTTCTAATACTTCAGCAATAACACTACCTGCTTCAATATTTACTAATACAGTAAATAATCTTACGATAAATGGAACAGGAGGTATCACTGCTGCTAGTGGTTTTGTTTTAAATGGAATTCTAAACTTGCAAAGCTCCAATCCATCTAATATTAAAGGCTGTCTGGATATGTGGAATGGTTCTGCTATGGATACTTTAACTATGGGTGCGAATGCTACAACTATTGGAACAGGAGATGTAACAGGTATAGTAACTCGTACATCATTTGCAGTAAACACTCCTTATTCTTTCGGTAATCAATTTACTACTATGAATTTGTCAGCAGGAGGAACATTACCTAGTGTAGTAAGTTGTAAGATTACTTTAACTTCAGCTGATTTAAGTTGGAAAACAAATGCAATTCATAGGTATTATGATTTCATACAAACAGGAGGAAGTGCATTAACTTTAATAACTTTAAATCTACACTATTTAAGTAGTGAAATAAATGGTGCTACTGAAGGCAATTTAGATTTATTCGATTATCATGTTGCTGTTGCTCATATTGACGATCATGGTCGATCTAATGATAATATTTCAGATAAATGGGTAGGCTTAGCTAACCTTAGTTTAACTTATGTTTGTAAAAGTAATGTTTTCGATGCCAAATACTGGACTCTTGGCACCTCTACTGTTTCAAGTTTTACTTGGGTAGGAGCTAGTACTGACTGGAATTCTACTGCTAACTGGGCTGGAGGAGTTGTACCTGCTTCGGGAAATCATGTTGTTATTCCTGATGCTAACACTACTTCATTTAGTCCTACTTTACCTACTTCTACTACTATTGGTTCTATATTAATACAAGCAGGAGGAATTTTAAATGGAGGTACAGGTACAACTTTAACACTTGATGCAGCTAATAATTCATGGGATAATATGGGGACTTTCAATGCAGGCACAAGTACTGTTATATTTACAAATGCGAATGCTACAATGTCAGATCCAACTAATTTTTATAACGTAACAGTAGCTGATGGTGCTAAATTAACTTTAGGCACTGATAATATCATGAGAGTTTCAAATGTTTTCTCTTTATCAAATACTGGAGTTTTAAATGCTGCAAACAATCATAATACAATAGAATATAATGGAGGAAGTCAAACAATAGCTTTCCCAAATGGAAGTACAACTGGTTATCATAATCTTATTCTTAGTGGGAGTGGAACTAAAACAATGCCTTCTTCTGCATTATCAATTTATGGAGATTTTACTATTACAGGGACAACAACTGTAACTGCTGCTTCTCAAATTAATCTTGCAGGTGAGCTAACTATAGGAGATGGTGCTACATTTAATACTGGAAACTTTAATCATTTTATTGGTGAAGCTTTTGATAATAGTGGTACTTTTAATGCTGCTTCTGGTTATACAATTACTTTAAATGGAACAACAGCTCAATCGATTTATGGTACTTCAACTACAAGTTTTGATAACCTTACAATAAATAATAGCAATGGAGTTTCATTATTATCCAATACAAATATTAATAATGTGCTTACAATCACTTCGGGAAGTTTAAACGTAGGCACAACAACTTTAGGAGTAAATGGAACTATTAGTTCATCATCCGATTCTATAATTGTAAGTCCACTTTCTTCTTTAAGCTTTGGAGGAAGTAGTTCAATAACTCTTAACAATAATTTATTTACGACAACACCTTCTTTACTTAATCTTACAATTAACAGGTCAGGTGGTGTAACATTAGCAAACCAAAGTTTGATTGTAAACGGAACTTTGAACTTGCAATCAGGAACCTTAAACATTGGAGCAGATTCATTAACAATTGCAGGGAATTCACCATTAAGAACAAGTGGAAATATAAATGCTTCTAATGCTAATGCAACTGTATTGTTTACTAATACCAATGCTATAACTCTTCCTACTTCCTTCTTTACAGGGAATGTAAACAACTTAACTATAAATAGTGCTGGTGGTATTACATCTAATGATGATCTTACTATAAATGGAATTCTTAATCTTCAAAGTGTAAATCCATCTACAACTAAAGGCAGTCTTGATATGTGGGATGGTTCAGCGATGAAGACTCTAAATATGGGAGCAAATGCTACTACTACCGGAACAGGGGATGTAACAGGCATTGTAAAAAGAACTTCTTTTACAGCAAATACCACTTATACTTTCGGTAATCAATTTACATCAATGACAATAAATGATGGGGGTGTAATGCCTACTGATTTAAGTTTTAAAATTACAATTGGTGCTGCTCCTTCTTGGAAAACAAATGCTGTTGAAAGATACTATGATATCATTCGTACTGGTGGTTCGGGGGCTAATGTTAGTTTAAGTTTACATTACTTATATAGTGAATTAGATACCAATACCGAAAGCAAATTAATAATCTGGGATTATCATTCTAGCGTTCCAAAAACAGAAGAACATGGCAAGTCAAATGGAAGTACAAATGATGATTGGGTTTCTATAACAAATCGTCCTATTACTTATTTTGACACTTCATTTGGCACACATCAATGGGGACTATCCAATAAAGAATCAGTAGGATTTGTTTGGCAGGGTTCGGCTAATTCTAATTGGAATGATGTCAATAACTGGTCTGCAGGTGCTATCCCTGATGCAACTAGTGATGTAACTATTCCAGATGCTTCTACTATACTTTATCACCCAATTATTCCTAATGGATTTTCTGCAAATGTTAAAACTATTTTTATTGAAGGTGGTGCAATTCTTGATGGTGGAACTGGAAGTACGATTACTGTTGCTGGAAGTTCGGGTGCATGGTTAAATCTTGGCACTTTTAATGCTGGAACTAGTACTGTTATATTTACAAATTCTAAAGCAACAATGGCTGACCCAACAGATTTTTATAATGTAACTATTGCAACAGGTGCTAGCTTAACACTGGAATCAAATAATGTAATGCGTATTGCTGGAACTTTAACTAATAATGGCACTCTTAATGCGGCTTCTTTGCCTAACTTGATAGAATTAAATGGTAGTAGTAGTCAAACTATTGTAAATCCTAATGGTCCAACTTCCGGATATTATCATCTGCACTTAAATGGAAGCGGTACTAAAACTTTACCACCTACAGCGCTTAATATTCGTGGTGATCTTCATCTTAAAGGTACTGCAACTGCAACTGCAGGGAGTGCAACTACAGTTGATGGGAATCTTATTATAGAACAAAACACTACTTTTAATTCAGGAAATCATCATCATTGTGTTAAAGGTGATATTAATTGTGACGGAACAATTTCAACTACTACAGGAGATTCTATTACTTTAGATGGTACTGTAGCACAAAATATTTATGGTAGCAATTCCAATACAATAAACTTTAGGCACATTACTGTTGCCAACACCAGTAATGAAGGGGTTTCTATTAAAAAGCATATCTCAACAACAGATTTAACAATAAATAATGGTAGTAAATTAATTGTTACTCCTTCAACTAATGTTACAGTATCTAATACATTAACAAATAGTGCAGATGCCACTGGACTCGTATTACAAACAGATATTACAGGAACAGCTTCTTTAATTCATTATTCAAATGTAAATGGCACCGATCAACGCATTATGACTCCATGGCCTAGTGTTCCTTCTCCTTTAGGCTGGCATTTACTATGTTCGCCTGTTCTTAATCATCCTATTGCTCCTAACTTTACGGATCCAACTTTAAATCAATTCGACTTCTTTAAATGGAGTGAAAGTAGTAGTTTGTGGTTGGACCAGAAAGTAGCTAGTTATAACATTATCAACTTTGAACCCGGTATTGGTTACCTTGTTTCGTATCCACATCAGATTGCTCGTAACTTTGTAGGCACATTGAATAAATCTGATGTTAGCCCTGCTTTAACTTATACTGCTTCAGGTCCAGGAGAAAGAGGATGGAATCTTGTAGGCAATCCTTTTCCATGTGCTATTAATGCTAATATTGATAGCTGGACTAAATCGAATGTAAATAATAATGTATATGTGCTTGAAGAATCTACCGGAATATATTATGCCTGGAATGGTTCTTCAGGGACTTTAAATAATGGCATTATTCCAGCTATGCAAGGTTTCTGGGTTCGTGCTAATGGTTCAAATCCTACGATGACTATTCCTGCTTCTTCCAGAACTCATAGTAGTCAGAATTTTTATAAATCAACAGCTTCTGATGTTCTTAAATTAAGTGTTACTTCTCCTAACAATACGCATGATGCTACTGTAATTCATTTTGATAATGCTTCAAGTAATCAAACTGATGTTAACGATGCTTTGCGTCTTAAGTGTTTAAATCCAGCTAATGTTCAGTTATATTCGTTTATTGGTAACGATAAATACATTATTAATTCTCTGGCTCCTTTAAATGGAAATACTTATAGTGTTAATCTTGGGTTCGAACCTAAAGTAAATGGTTCTTTTAGTATTAAAGCTGAAAACCTTAACACTTTTGCAAGTGGTACCACTATTCTTTTACATGACAAAAAGAACAGTATTTATTATGATTTTATTCAAGATCCTATCTACAATTTTACTGCTACAACTCTTGATGATACGAATAGATTTGTTGTATATTTTAATTATAATCCAAACAGTACAATCGAACCTCAAAGTACAAATACTAGTATTTATAGTTATGATAAGAATATATATGTTCAAAGCATTGAAAAGATAAAATCAATTAGTATTTTTAATCTATTAGGACAAGAAATATATAAAATTGAAAACGTTAATATCGATCAGATAAAAATACCGGTAAGTCTTGTAAATACTTGCTATATTGTAAGGGTAGTTACTGATAGGAAAGTATATTCTGAAAAAATAATAGTTAAATAATACTCCAAAACAAAATAAATAATAACAGATTAAAAAAAGAATCAAATGAAAAAAATAATACATACAATAGCATTCGTTTTTCTGTATCTAGCTTTAAATGCGCAGCCTATACCTCCTGGTGGTTATGATCATGGTGGCGGAGGTGCTCAGGTGCCTGGTGGTAATTCACCAGTTGGTGATGGAGTAGTTGTTTTAGTTATTTTAAGTTTAATTTGGGGTTGTTGGAAATACTATCTCCTGAATATGCATAAAGTACGAGAGAAAGAAAAACTGGTTTTTTAATATAATTTATTTAGTACATGACAAAAAATGTAGAGTACTAAATATGAACAATATATGTTA
>CAYRBL010000225.1:3012-5848 GCA_964422385.1 uncultured Bacteroides sp. | reverse complement strand
CTATAGGGATAATCGCAATGGTTTTGCCACTATCGGCTATCCAATTTCTTCCATATCCAACCGAATCTTTAGCTGGAACATATTTAAGCTGAGAGATGATAGTTCGCAATGTGCTTACATTTTGCAATTCGTTTTGCTCGCTTCCCGAAGAGATTCCATACATACCTATGCCCAATCTTACCATATCAAATTGTGCTTCAGGAAAACGAATAATCCCAGCAGAATTTAAGATATGACGCATTATTGGATAGTCGAGATGTGAACTTATAATTTCACTATATTTCTTAAAAGTTTCTATTTGTTGATGTGTGAAATAATCAAGCTTTGGATCATCGGCACCTGCTAAATGCGAGAAGATTGATTTAACACAAATGTGTTTGTTGTCTTTTATTTTATTTATTAATTGATCCAGATTGTCCTTTTCAAAGCCCAGGCGATGCATACCTGTATCAATTTTGAGATGTATGTTTACAACTAAATTCTCGTCTTTCTTTATTTGGTTTTTTAAATGCTCTTCAAGGATATTTAAGATTCTTAAACTATAAATTTCAGGCTCCAGATTGTACTTTAATAAAGCATCGAAGCTTTGTTCATCAGGATTCATTACCATAATTGGTAAGGTGATTCCTGCTTTTCTAAGTTCAACACCTTCGTCGGCATAAGCTACTGCTAAATAATCTGCTTTATGAAATTGAAGTGTGTTTGCAATCTCAAAACTACCGCTACCATAAGAGAAAGCTTTTACCATTGCCATTAACTTGGTTTCTGGCTTCAATCGAAGCTTATAATAATTCAAGTTGTGAACGATGGCATTTAGATTAATTTCTAAAACTGTTTCGTGTGCCTTCTGCTGAAGAAACTTGCTTATCTTTTCGAACTTAAAAATACGTGCACCTTTTAAAAGGATAGTCTCATTGTTAAAGCTTGAAATTACAAAATCGCTAAGGAAACTATCAGTCGTTGGATAAAATTCTTTCTCAATTTTAAACTTATCTTGTTGTTTGCTTATCGCATTTCCAATTCCTATTACTTTTGTAATGCCTTTTTTAGTTAATAAATCTGCAATTTCACTATAAAGACTATCATCATTTCTTCCACTTTGTAAAATGTCGGAAAGTATTACTGTCTTTTTGATATGTTGTTTCTGTTGATTTAAAAAATCAATGGCAATACTTAAGGAATTTATATCCGAACTATAACTATCATTAATAATAGAGCAACCATTTATACCTTCCTTCATCTCCAATCGCATTGCTACTGGTTGAAGATGCTTCATTCTTTCGGCAATTACTTCGTTATTGTAATCAAAAAACAATAGCGTAGCCCAGCAATGAATAGTATTTTCAATAGATGCATCGTCAATAAAAGGTATTTCAATATGAAGCTCTGTTTCTAAGTATATACCTGTGATAAGAGTTTGTTTATTGCCTTTATCGATTGCCGTAATCTGAAGGTTCGATGAGCTTTTTTTGCTCCACGTAAACTGAGGAATGTTCCTAATAATTTCAGACTTTAAGATACGTTCTTTTATTTCCAAATGATCGGCACAATAAATAAGTGTTTCTACTTTGGTAAACAACTTTAGTTTTTCGCCTGTCTTCTGATCCCTATGAATAAAGTTTTCATCATGTGCCTGACCAATATTTGTAAATATTCCTATGGTAGGAAGAATAATGTTTTGCAATTTATCCATTTCCTCAGGTTCCGAAATACCTGCTTCAAATATTGCCAACTCATGCTCAGAATTCATTTGCCATACAGATAATGGAACTCCAATTTGAGAATTATAACTTTTAGGATTCTTAACAATCTTCTTGTCTTCATACATCAATTGGTACAACCATTCCTTTACAATTGTTTTACCATTGCTTCCGGTTATGCCAATTACAGGTATGTTATATAACTTACGATGAGCTGAACCTAATTGCTGTAATGCCCTTTGGGTATCCTTTACAAGAATAAAACAAGCGTTAGGATATATTGAGATGTCGTCAGGTAAATAGGAAACTACAAAACTATGTATGCCTTTTTTGTAAAGTTCAGGAATGTATTTATGACCATCATTCTTCTTGCTTACCAAAGCAAAGAATAAACAATTTTCTGTTGTAGTTATTTTACGGCTATCTATTAAAAGATGTACAACTTTCTCTGCAATCTCTGCATTTCCTGTTAGCTCTCCTTTAACAATTTTAGCAATATCTGTCAATAAATATGCGTTCGGCATTCTCTGAACTTTTATAGATATATATTAGTTGTCTCTTTCTCCACCAGAACTTATCTTAAGTGGGTTTGCTGTGTTCTCCTGATGCATTAATCGGTTCTTGAAAATGTCGCAAGCAAGATAAATTGCATGACGGAACGAATCACATGATGCGGTATCTTTTCCTGCAATTTCGTAAGCTGTGCCATGAGCTGGAGATGTTCTTACGTAAGGTAAACCTGCTGTAAAATTAACACCTTCTTTAAACGACATTAATTTGAAAGGAACCAATCCTTGATCGTGATACATTGCAAGGATTCCATCAAATTTATTTAAACTTTCAGAGCCAAAGAAACCATCAGCAGGGAAAGGACCAAATGCTAATATGTTTTCATCTTTAGCTCTTTTGATAGCTGGTTCGATGATTTCAAATTCTTCGCTACCTAATACCCCTGAATCGCCAGCATGTGGATTTAAACCTAATACTGCAATTCTTGGTTTTTGTATTGCAAAATCCTGTATTAAGGTTTTATTCATTACTTTAATTTTACTTAAAATTAGTTCGGATGTTATTCTGGATGATACATCTTTTAATGGAACATGTCCTGTAACTACCCCAATCCTGATATCGTTACT
>CAYRBL010000225.1:0-2912 GCA_964422385.1 uncultured Bacteroides sp. | reverse complement strand
TTTGGATTCGCCTGTTCAGCATTACGAACCTGATTAAAACTAAAATCATTTATATTTAAAGCCTTTCTATGGTAAGATGCGGCTTTTGTTGAACCATAAACTATAGGTGTACACATCTCTAATATACGTGAGTCCATAAATGTTTTGATGATAATTTCGTATCCAATACCATTAATATCACCATGAGTAACTCCAAGTCGTATTCTGAATTCTTTATCGCTAAGTTTTAACATAAACTCTTTATTTATTTTTTAACAATATTACTTATTTGTAGACTTATTTTTAATAAAATTAAATAATAATCTTACACCAACACCTGTTGCTGCTTTACCTCTATAACTATCTTTTTTACCAATAAAAACAGGCCCTGCAATATCAAGATGGATGTATGGATAATCGGTAAAGTTAGCCAGAAACTTCCCAGCTGTTATCATACCTGCATCAATTCCTCCTATGTTTTTTATATCTGCAACGTCCGATTTAATCAATTCTTCATATTCTTCCCAAAAAGGAAATTCAGCCAAACGTTCATACACATTAATTCCGCTTGTTTTTAATTCTTCAAATTCATTGTCGGCATCCTGTTGCATTGCAACTATACCATACATGCCTATTGCCCTGCTTGCAGCTCCTGTTAATGTAGCCAAATCTATTACAAGTTCGGGGTCATATTTAGAAGCATAACCCAAAGCATCGGCAAGTATCATTCTGCCTTCTGCATCTGTGTTTAAAACTTCAACAGTCTTGCCGGTATACATCGTAATTACATCTCCCGGAACATACGAATTGCCATCAGGACGATTATCAGTTGCAGGTATCAATCCTATAACATGAACATTCAAATTTGCTTTGGCAATAGCATACATTGCAGTAGCTACAGCTGCTGCTCCTCCCATATCACATTTCATATCTTCCATGCTACTTCCAGGCTTTAAGTTGGCTCCACCTGTATCAAACACCACTCCTTTACCAACAAAAATATAAGGTTTAATGTTTACATGTTCTTTAGGTTTCCATTCTATAACTGTAAAAGTAGGAGGGTCGATGCTGCCTTTATTTACTGCTAAAAGACCTCCCATTTTTAATGATTCTATCTTTGTTTTATTAAATACTTCAACCTTCATGCCTGTTTCGTCAGCCATTTCGGAAATGACATCTGCAAGTTTTTCAGCATTCAAAAAGGCTACAGGTTCGTTTACTAAATCCCTGCATTTATATACCGACTCCACCTGAATGTTGAGGTGTTTGATAGAAGTATCGTCAAGTTTTGATAAAATATTTATTTCTTTTAATGAATTTTGCTTTTCAGCTTTATCGGATTTATATTTTATAAACTGATAATTGCCCAAAGCCATTCCTTCGGCTAAGGCTAAAAACTTTTCATTAGTCTGTTCTACATCTATTAAATTTACTTTCTCAATCTTGTTTTCGTTCAGAAATGAAGTGAGTTTATCACCACTCTTCCTACAGCTTTCTAATGTTTTTGAGATGGTGTCTTTCTCATCATAAAATTGAAAAATCACCCATTTGTCAAGTTTATTTAAACATATACAATCTTTCTTTTGTTGATTATGCTGTTGTTCTACATACTTTAATTCATTAGCATCAATTATATCTTGCGGTATATGTTTAGCATCATTTAGAAAGAAAATACTCGTTTCGTTTACTGGATATTTTCCTTTTATTTTTTTAATCATTATTTGCATTTTAAGTTGTAATTTTGGACTTCAAAATATGTTACAAATTTACTAAAAATTGCTTTACTAAACTGTATAAATTTAAATTAATTTTAAATAATAAAAATGGATCTGAATAATCTTCTTAATAGAGCTCTAAACCAGGAATGTCTTTCGACAGAGGAAGGTGTTTTTCTTTTTAATAATGCTCCGATTTCTTCTTTAGTTTTTGTTGCCGACCAGATAAGGAAGCGACTTCATCCCGATAATAAGGTTACGTGGATCATCGACAGGAATGTTAATTATACCAATGTTTGTGTGTCGGGATGCCAGTTTTGTAACTTTTATTGTGGTGCAAAATCTTCGAAAGCTTACATTACTTCTATCGATGAATACATCCAAAAGATTGACGAAACGATTGCTTTGGGTGGCGAACAGCTCTTATTACAGGGTGGAATGCATCCTGATTTGGGTTTAAAGTTTTATACTGATCTTTTTAAACAATTAAAAAGTTTATATCCCAACTTAAAACTTCATGCCTTAGGACCTCCCGAAGTTGTGCATATTTCTATACTTGAAAACATATCTTATGAAGAAACCTTAAAAGCACTTATCGAAGCAGGCTTGAGTAGTCTTCCGGGTGCTGGAGCAGAAATACTTTCGGATAGAGTTAGAGGTATTATTTCTAAAAACAAATGCAGTGTCGACCAATGGCTGGATGTGATGCGGGTGGCTCATAAGTTTAATCTACTTACATCGGCTACGATGATGTTTGGGCATATCGAAACCATTACAGAACGTGTTGAACATCTTATTAGAATACGCGAAGTGCAGTCGGAGAAACCTGAGGGTGCTATCGGTTTCATGTCCTTTATCCCATGGCCTTTTCAGGATAAAGATACTACCTTGCGCAAACATGGTGTTATCAATAAAACTACTGCCGAAGAATACATTCGTATGATTGCTCTTAGTAGAATTATGTTGCCTAATTTTAAAAATATACAAGCATCTTGGCTTACCGTTGGCAAGCAAACCGGACAACTTTGTCTGCATGCTGGTGCCAATGATTTTGGTTCTATTATGATTGAAGAAAATGTAGTTTCAGTAGCCGGAGCCGACTATCAGTTTGATGCTGCAGGTATTCAAAGAGCCATTAAGGAAGCAGGCTTCGAACCACAAAAACGTAATCAGAGGTTTGAATACCTTCTTTAATCAATTACGAATTACGAATTACGA
>CAYRBL010000224.1:0-5875 GCA_964422385.1 uncultured Bacteroides sp. | reverse complement strand
TGCCCATTTAAAAAAAAATGTGCCGATGTAACTTCATACAAGTGCCCATTTAAAAATAAATGTACCGATGTAAGTTCATACAAGTGGACATTTAAAAATAAATGTGCCAATGTAAGTTCATACAGATGCCCATTTAAAAATAAATGTGCCAATGTTTTTAGGTGTAAATGTTATTTTTTTTAAAAACATTACACCAAAAAAACTCCATCAAATAAACATTTTAACAATAATTATCAATAATACAAACTTAATTAACTCATAACTTAATTACTTTTTATACCTTTGCACACTTTATATATTTTAAAATAAAATGCAGATAAATCCTAAATACAACACTGCCGAATCTGAAGCTCACTGGTATAAATATTGGATGGATAAGGGCTATTTTCGCTCAATTCCTGATGATCGTAAGCCATATACTATCGTAATTCCGCCACCCAACGTAACGGGTGTGCTGCACATGGGGCACATGCTCAACAATACTATACAAGATGTAATTATACGCCGCGCCCGAATGCAAGGCTTCAATGCTTGTTGGGTTCCAGGCACTGATCACGCGTCTATTGCCACCGAAGCTAAAGTGGTAAATAAGCTAAAAGAAGAGGGAATCGACAAGGCTTCGATTACTCGCGACGAATTTTTGACCCATGCCTGGGAATGGAAAGAAAAACATGGGGGAATTATCCTCGAACAGCTAAAGAAATTAGGTGCTTCCTGCGATTGGGACAGAACTAAGTTCACGATGGATGCTGATATGTACGAATCGGTGATAGATGTGTTCATTGATTTATATAATAAGGGCCTAATTTATCGCGGCGTTCGTATGGTAAACTGGGATCCAAAGGCTTTAACGGCACTTTCGGATGAAGAAGTTATTTATAAAGAAGTAAAATCAAAACTTTATTACCTAAAATATTTTATAGAAGGCACCGATGGTGAATTTGTGACCATTGCAACTACTCGTCCCGAAACAATTTTGGGCGATACAGCCGTATGTGCACATCCTGATGACGAACGTTTTGCACATCTAAAAGGCAAGCGAGTTATAGTGCCATTAATTAATCGTTCTATCCCTTTTATTTTTGATGAGTACGTTGATAGAGAGTTTGGGACGGGCTGTTTAAAGATAACCCCTGCCCATGATATTAATGATTATAATATTGGAATAAAACATAAGTTAGATACCATAGATATCTTTAACGATAACGGCACACTTAACGAGAAAGCACAGCTATATGTAGGTGAGGATCGCTTTGTTGTAAGGAAAAAGATAAGCAAGGAACTGGAGGAAAAAGGGCATCTTGCAAAAATAGAAGATTACAACAACAAAGTTGGTTGCTCGGAGCGTACTGATGAGGTTATTGAGCCAAAACTTTCCGTACAATGGTTCATGCGAATGACGGAGATGGCAAAGCCTGCATTGGAGGTGGTGATGGACGACACAATTAAGTTCCATCCTGCTAAATTTAAGAACACTTATCGTCATTGGATGGAGAATGTAAAGGATTGGTGCATCTCTCGCCAGCTTTGGTGGGGGCAGCGTATACCAGCATTTTATCTTCCAAACAAAGAGATAATAGTTGCTAAAAGCACAGAGGAGGCTTTAGCGATTGCGCAGCAGAAATTTCCTGCAGAAAACTATACAATTTCAGATATTTTACAAGATGAAGACGTATTGGATACCTGGTTTTCTTCGTGGCTGTGGCCAATTTCTGTTTTCGATGGCATTAGAAATCCAAACAACTCCGAGATTAACTATTATTATCCAACAAATGATTTAATCACAGCTCCTGAAATCCTTTTCTTTTGGGTTGCGCGTATGATTATGGCAGGTTTGGATTATCGCAAAGATATTCCTTTTAAAAATGTTTACCTTACGGGAATTGTTCGTGATAAATTAGGAAGAAAGATGTCGAAATCGTTAGGCAACTCTCCCGATCCAATACTTTTGATGGAGAAATATGGTGCAGATGGCGTAAGAGTAGGGATGCTTTTGACTTAGCCTGCCGGAAACGACCTCCCTTTTGATGAATCTTTGTGCGAACAAGGACGTAACTTTACCAATAAAATCTGGAATGCCTTAAGGTTGATTAACGGATGGGAGATTGACGAAAATATAGCTCAACCTCAATACGCGCAGGTAGCCATTAATTGGTTTAACGCTAAGTTTGAGGAAACATTTATACAGATTGAAGACCATTACGACAAATACAGGTTAAGCGATGCGCTGATGACTACGTATAAACTTATCTGGGATGATTTTTGTTCGTGGTATCTTGAGATGATCAAGCCTGCGTATCAGCACCCGATAGACAAAGCTACGTATACAGCCACTATTGAGTTGATGGAAAAGCTGCTTAAAGTATTGCATCCTTTTATGCCTTTCATCACTGAAGAGATTTGGCATCTTTTGAAAGAAAGAAGCGAAAATGATAATATCATTATTGCAAAAATGCCTACAATTAAGGAGCCTGATAAGGATATTATTTCTAAATTTGATTTTGCGTTGGAGATAATTCAAGCAATTCGTACCGTAAGGAAAGAAAAAAATATACTGAATAAGGAAACTCTTACGTTATATATCAAAAATAATAAAGAAGAAACGGCTGATAATCGTTTCGACAGCATTATTCAAAAGCTTTGTAATATAGAAAAGCTGGAATACGTTGACGAAAAGCAAAACGATATGCATACTTTTATGGTACGCACTACAGAAATTTTTATACCTTTGGTAGAAAATATAAATGTAGAAGAAGAGCTTAAAAGATTGACTACAGAATTGGAATATTACAAAGGTTTCCGAGATAATGTTATGAAGAAATTATCAAACGAACGCTTTGTTAATAGTGCCCCTGCTCAGGTTGTTGATTTAGAGAAGAAGAAACAATCCGATGCAGAGCAAAAAATTGCAGTAATAGAAGAACAACTAAAGAAATTACAAATAAATTCATAAAACAAAGATGAAAAACTATCAAAAGTTAAATAACATTGTTGGGTGGGGGGTATTTATCCTTGCATCCTTAGTCTATTTAATTACAGCAGAACCAACAGCCAGTTGGTGGGATTGCGGAGAATATATTGCTACCTCAGCCAAATTAATGGTTGGGCATCCTCCAGGAGCACCAACCTTCCAGTTATTTGGAAGATTGTTCGTATTACTTGCTGGCGGCAACACCGCTCATTGGGCAGTGATGGTAAATAGTATGTCGGCATTGGCTAGTGGATTTACTATTTTATTTTTATTTTGGTCGATAACACTTTTAGCAAAAAAGATATTCGTAAAAGAAGGCGAAATCACACCTACTAAAATGGCCGTTATATTTGCAAGTGGTTTTGTAGGCGCAATGGCTTATACTTTCTCCGATTCTTTCTGGTTTTCGGCAGTTGAAGGCGAAGTTTATGCTATGTCATCTTTCTTTACTGCACTTGTTGTATGGGTAGTGTTGAAGTGGGAAAGCGTAGCCGAAGAGAAACATTCGTTCCGTTGGATAATTCTTTTATCTTTATTAATTGGTATCTCAATTGGAGTCCATTTATTGAATTTACTAGCTATCCCTGCTATTGTTTTTGTTTATTATTATAAAAAATTCAAACCAACTTTAAAAGGATCAATCTATGCATTTATTTTATCAATAATAATGCTTGCAGCCATCCTTTATGGAATCATTCCAATGATTGTTAATCTTGCAGGAAAGTTCGAATTAGCATTTGTTAATGGCTTTGGATTACCCTTCAACTCGGGAACTATTTTTTATTTTATCTTTATAATTGCTTTAATAATATTTGGTATTAAATTTTCTATTAAGAAAAATTGGCCAGTGCTTAGAGCTATTGTTATTGCCTTTGTTTTTATTTTAATAGGATATTCTACATTCTTTGTTTTAATAATAAGATCAAATGCAGGTACACCTATAAATGAAAACAATCCTTCGGATGCTATTGGTCTTTTATCATATCTAAATAGAGAGCAATATGGAGATAATCCATTACTATATGGACAATATTATACAGCAAAACCAACAGGACAAAAGGAAACTAATGTTAAATATGTAAAGGGAAAAACAAAATACGAGGAAGCTGCAAAGAGTTATGAGTATGAATATGACAGCAAAGATTGCACTCCTTTCCCAAGAATGTACAGTAATGACGAAAGTCGTGCGCATCCAACTATGTATAAGATATGGACAGGCTTCCATGGAGATGGAAAACCTTCTTTTGCTGAAAATATTACTTTCTTCTGGAGGTATCAATTAGGGCACATGTACTTTCGTTATTTTATGTGGAACTTTGCAGGCCGACAGAACGATATACAAGGACATGGTTACGACCAACAAGGAAATAGAGACCTACAGAATGGTAACTGGATTAGCGGTATTAAGTTTATTGATGCTATGCGTTTGGGGAACCAAGACAAAATTCAGGATTATATGCTGAACAATAGAGGAAGAAATCAATTCTATTTTATTCCTTTAATACTTGGTATAATTGGTTTGGTTTATCAATATAAAAAGGATAGAAAAGATGCTTTTGTAGTGTTCTTATTGTTCTTCTTTACCGGACTTGCTATTGCAATATACTTAAATATGCCACCTATGCAGCCTCGTGAAAGGGATTATGCTTTTGCTGGTTCATTTTATGCCTTCTCTTTCTGGATTGGTTTAGGAGTTATGGGACTTTATGAGTTCTTTAAAAAATATAAATTACCAGAAACTGCAAGTGTTGCTTTGGCAGTTGCCTTGTCTTTAACTGCTCCTTATCTTATGGCTAAAGATGGTTGGAACGATCACGACCGTACAAATAGATATTCTTGCAGAGATACTGCAATAAATACACTAGAATCTTGTGCTCCAAATGGTATTCTTATTACTAATGGCGATAACGATACGTTCCCATTATGGTATGCACAGGAAGTGGAAGGTGTGCGTACGGATGTTAAAGTATTAAATTATACATTGGCTTCTGGTGCATGGTATGTTCAGGAACTTTTCCGACAGATCTACAAATGCAAACCTTTGCCGTTTACTTTGCCAGTAGAGAAGTACCGATTAGGCACAAATGATTGGATTCCTATTAAAGAAACAGAGGTTACAGAAAACTTAGAGTTGAAACAAATATTCCAGTTTATCAATAGTGATAGCCCCGAGTCAAAAGTTCAAACTAACGATGGGCAAGAGATAAGTTACTTCCCTTCTACCAAAGTTAAACTTACAATAGATTCAGCTAACCTTATCAAAAGAGGATTGATCCCTAAAGATAGACTTGGAAAAATCTTACCATCTTTACAATGGACAATCGGAAAACAGAATTTATATAAGAATGAAATAATGTTGTTGGATATGTTAGGAACTAACAACTGGGAACGTCCTATTTATTTCGAGAATCCAGCTTCTTGCAAGAATGTTGCAGACCTTGCAGATTACTGTCCAATGGAAGGTTTGGTGTATCGTTTGCTACCTTATTCATTTGATAATCGTCAACAGGGATTCTCAGGTGCAAATACCGACTTTACTTATGATCATTTAATGAACAAATGTAAATGGGGTAATCTAAACGATCCTAAAGTATATGTTGATCCCGAAAGTATGAGAAGTGCATTGCAAGCACGCAATCAATATGCACGTTTAGCGCAAGCTTTAGTGATGGAAAACAAGAAAGATTCAGCAATAAAGGTGTTGGATAAATCTCTTGAGTTCTTCCCAAATAATAAAGTGCCTTTTGATATGTATTTGAGGTCGCACGTACAATTATATTATATGAGCAATGGTATGAAGCAAGGTAATAAAGTGGCTTCAACTATCCTAGATCATTATTTACAGGATATTTTATATTATGAATCTTTGGAAAGTAGTTTGAGAAGAAACATAGCTCCTGGAAG
>CAYRBL010000223.1:0-5884 GCA_964422385.1 uncultured Bacteroides sp. | reverse complement strand
CAGATAATAATTATCATGCCAGAATAAAAAGATTAGGTATCCCCGACCGCTTCATCGAACAAGGAACACCTGCCGAATTATATGCTGAATGTGGCTTCGATAAAAAAGGAATCATCAAAGCTATAAAAGAGCTAATTTAAGTAAGTATTTTAAGAAATTTCTTTTGCGAAATTTTACTACGAAACAGGTGTTTCAAGATTTGTTTGAAGTTGTTTGAAGGCATTTTCAGAAGCCTGCTGCTCCGCCGACTTAATAGAATAATCCTGACCTTTAGCAACAGCTACACCTTCTATTAAAACTTCAACAATATATGTTTTCATATAACCACTTCCAACCACCTCAACAACATTGAAGCCGACAGATTTCTTTTCCTTCTGACCCCAATCAATAAGTTTACTCTTATAATTCCATTGTTTATGCTCGAGCTCATCTACATCAATATGTATTTGAATGATTCTTTTGATGACAACTTTATAAGTAAAGTCAAACCCTTTGTCCAAATATACTGCCCCAATTAAGGCTTCAAAAGTATCACCTTCTAATGATCTATAATGATTGTTTGATTCTTTGTCTCTTTGGATTAAATGATTCAAACCAATTTTTGAAGATAATTTATTTAGATTGGCTCGGCTTACAATCTTTGAACGCATTTCAGTAAGGAAACCTTCATCATTAAAAGGATATTTTTTAAATAAAAAGTCAGCGACTATAGTACTAAGAATAGTGTCGCCTAAATATTCAAGTCGTTCATTACTGACTTTAATACCTTTTTTAACGTCTTGTGAAGCTGATTTATGAAGGAAAGCAAGCTTATATAAAAAAATATTCCCGGGATAAAACCCGAGAATATTATTTATAGATTGGTATAGTTTCTTATCCTTTGAAAAATATACTTTAAAAAAGTCAAGAAACATTAATTTTTTTTATTGAATGAATTTCTTAAAAATAAGAGTAGCATTATGACCCCCAAAACCAAAAGTATTACTTAAAGCATAATTAACTGTTCTTTTTGCAGCTTTGTTAAAAGTAAAATTAAGTTTAGAATCAATTTCTGGATCATCTGTAAAATGATTAATAGTTGGAGGAATCATATCATTTTGAACAGCGAGAACACATGCTATTGCTTCAACAGCACCAGCGGCACCTAAAAGATGACCTGTCATAGATTTTGTTGAATTAATATTGATTTTATAAGCATGTTCGCCAAATAATCTAACAATTGCCATAGGTTCTACAACATCACCAAGTGGTGTTGAAGTGCCATGAGTATTGATATGATCAATTGCTTCAGGTTGTATACCTGCGTCGTCCAACGCTAATTTCATTGCTTTGTATGCGCCCATTCCTTCAGGATGAGGAGCTGTCATATGATAAGCATCAGCAGAAAGACCTGCTCCAGCTACTTCACAATATATTTTAGCACCTCTTGCTAAAGCATGTTCTAATTCTTCGAATATCAATGCAGCACCACCTTCACCAAGTACAAAACCATCACGATCTTTATCAAAAGGACGTGAAGCAGTCTTAGGATCATCATTTCTGGTAGATAAAGCTTGCATTGCATTAAAACCACCAACTCCCGGTTGAGAGCATGCAGCTTCCGAACCTCCACAAACAAAGATGTCTGCTTTTCCTAATCTGATATAGGTTAAAGCATCAGCCAAAGAATTTGCAGAAGAAGCACAAGCCGAATTAGTGGTAAAATTAGGACCACGGAAACCATGTCTAATAGAAATATGACCTGCTGTGATGTTAGCAATCATTTTTGGTATAAAGAAAGGATTGTATCTTGGAGTACCATCGCCTTTAGCAAAATCACTAACTTCATTATAAAAAGTTATCAATCCACCTATGCCCGAACCCCAGATAACACCTGCTCTGTCAAGATCAATTTTTTCTACGTCTATTCCTGCGTCTTTAATGGCTTCGTCAGACGCAACGATGCCAAACTGTGCATATAGATCATATTTACGTGCTTCTTTCCTATCAAAAAATAAACTTGCATCAAAGTTCTTTACTTCACATGCAAACTGAGTTTTGAATTTAGAAGCATCAAAACGTGTAATCATATCTGCACCACTTACACCATTAAGTAAAGCGTCCCAATATTCAGGGACAGTATTACCTAATGGAGTAAGTGATCCAAGACCTGTAACAACAACTCTTTTTAACTCCATTTAAAAAATGAAATTTGTTTCTTATTTAGTATTGTTTTCGATGTAAGCTATAGCGTCACCAACTGTGTTGATTTTCTCAGCTTGATCATCAGGGATAGCAATGTTGAATTCTTTTTCCAATTCCATTATTAATTCAACTGTATCAAGTGAATCTGCACCTAGATCGTTAGTAAAACTAGCTTCTGGTGTAACTTCATTTTCATCAACTCCAAGCTTATCAACTATGATAGCTTTAACTTTTGTTGCAATTTCAGACATTTTTTTTACAATTTTGATTAAACGTGGGTGCAAAGGAACGAATTAATGTGGTAAAAACCAAAAAAACTTTCACTTTTTTGTAATTTTTAATAATTAATCATTTTATAACCAAATGCATTTATCCAATAAATACATACCACTAATACACTTAGCTATTTTATTGCCCTTTTACCCTTTTGTTAAAATTAATTTTCCTGTATAGATACTTTCTCCTATTCTTATTTTATAAAAATAAATACCCGATGGAAGTTCTCCAGCATCAAATTTTACCTTATGCATTCCTCCTTCTTGATTCGTATTTATCAATTCTTGTATCTCGTTTCCTAATATATCATATATATTTATTTGTACTGATGAAGGCCCTTTTAAAGTATATGATATGTTTGTACTTGTTGAAAATGGATTAGGAAATGTATTTACATTTACATTCGTTGCTGCCGAACCCCCATTTCCACTACAATTATTAACTGAAATAGGTAAGGTAGCATTGTTTCCATTTCCACACACACTATGTCCGCTAACTTTAAGCAATCCACTTTGAGCAAATCCAGAATAATGAACAGTAATAGTATTCGAAACACTACTACCTGTTGCTCCTATTGGCAAACCCCAGCTATAGGTATTCGCTCCAGCTATTACAGGTGTCGAATAAATAACATTTGTTTGTCCTGTACAAATAGAAGTATTACCACTTATTGTACTTGCTGCAGCAGGCATTGAATTTAATGCTACAGCTATAGTGGTTTGAACTCCATCTCCACAGGTATTATGACCTTTTACAGCAATATTTCCCGCCACAGCACTTAATCCAAAGTTAAGATTTATACTATTAGTAGTACTACTTCCGCTTATACCGCTTGGATATGTCCAGGTATAACTAGTTGCATTAGGTATTGTAGTTACATTATAACTAACATTATTCTGACCAAAACATACTGCATTAGGTCCACTTATAGTTCCAGCTGCACTTGGCAAAGGATTTACTGTTACAAGCTTTGTTGACGCTATTCCATTTCCACAACCATTCTGTCCCTTTACATTTATATAACCACTTAATGGATTTGCACTATAGTTTAGATTTATACTATTAGTTGTACTACTTCCTGTAATACCATTTGGAAAATTCCAAATATAAGAATATGCATTTGTAATAGTAGGCACGGTATAGGTAACACTACTTTGCCCCTGACAAACTGTACTCGATCCACTTATAGTACCTGCTGCAACTGGCAATGGATATACATTTACCGGAAACGCAATCGGTACACCAATTCCGCAAACATTGCTACCACTTACCTTAACATAACCACTTACTGCGGTAGTATCATAATTAACTGTGATAGTATTTGTAGTTGATGTGCCATTTGCTCCATTTGGTAGTGTCCATATATAACTTGTTGCATTGGTAATTGTAGGAGTTGTATACACAACATTACTTTGCCCCTGACATACCGGAGAGATTCCACTTATACCTCCTGAACCTCCTAATACCGAATTAGGATTTGTAGCAACTGCCAAAGTACTTATCGGCCCATAACCACAGCCATTATACCCTTGTACACTAATACTACCACTAAATTGATTACTTGGATCAAAACTAACTGCAATGCTATTTGTAACCGATGAGCCGGTTGAATTATATGGGATACTCCATAAATAAGTAGTTGCATTATTGATTGTTGGAACCGTATACACAACATTGCTTTGCCCTAAACATACACTTGTGAGCCCGGAGATAGTCCCTGCTGCTGCCGGTATTGGATTAACTGTTATATTTAACACCGACGAACTTCCAACTCCACAAAAACTAGTTCCAGATACACTTATATATCCTGAGCTAACACTAGCTCCAAAGCCAATTGAAATAGAATTTGGTGAAATATTAGTTGCAGTACATCCAAAAGGAATATTCCACATATAAGCACTTGCATTAGCTATTGGAGGCACTGTATATATAACATTTTGCCCAGCGCATACACTTGTCAAACCACTGATAACACCCGCAGTTCCTGCCACCGAGCTTACATGTATCGATAAATAATATGGTGTTCCATTACCTGCACCATTGTTGCCATACACCGACAATACTCCTGATGTGGCATTGCTTGCATAGCTTAAAGAAACAGTAGTGTCGTTAATATTTGTAAGCGTAACCCCTATACCTGAGTAGTTCCAGTTGTAAGTAGTAGCATTTGTTATTTTATGTGTAAAGTATGTTACATTATTTGTGCCCGTACATATATATATAGTACCATTTATCGAATCAGCTGGGCCTGCTATTGTATTGGATGTTGTTACAATTGCGCTTCCATTCATCAAGGTATCTACTTCATAAGTTGCTATTTTACGAGCAAGCACTGTATAGCTGCCTACTGTTTTATGATACCAGTATATAGGACCGCCTGTTCCTTTTATTTCTGTCGAATCTTCTGTTATGCCATTAAACTGCAACTTATATGCACACTTGGGATCCGAACCGCTAAGGCCTATTGTCGAGCCATTGGTGCCTGTTAAGTATGCGCCAGTTCCTGTTACATTATAATGGGTTATAGGTCCGTTGAAAACCGGATTAACTAATTTATTAATGGTGTCTATTGATATTGACCCATCTGTTGGATTGGGATTGTTGTAATTTGCCATCACAACTGTTGAATAAACGCCTCCAATATTAAAGAATATATCAGGCGAACCTGTTAAAAAGTCTACTGTATCGGTCAACATTACAGTACATACCCTTAGCCATCCTAAATTAGCTGGACTTGCATTGGCAGTGTATATATAATTGCCTGAAGTTAGCAATTGACTTGAATTAATCTGAATATTGGAAGGAATACTGTTAAAGGGTCTAAACAACACCAAAGAAGGTGCTTGATTATAAATAGGATTAAATTGCGAACTCCCCGTTACCATTTCCACCTTTAGGTTTCCATTGCTTTTATAGTTGGCAAAATTTTGTTTAAACCCACCTTGAAATCCTTTTAAGTTAAAAGAATCGACCCCAACGCCTGCTTTACATCTAATCCACACATCAAATTTGTAGGTTCGAGGATTCAAAAGCGTGTCGTTACTAAGTCTAACTTCACTAAAAGGTTGTTGTGCTACTACAATAAAACTAATAAAAAGTAATAAGGAAATGATTGTTCCTTTAATAAATAAGTAAATGTTATTTTTCATATTGATCTGTTTTATGTTTTTTAATAATTTATTTTTATTGTGATATTTTTTATAAAATGCTATACCATTTATATTAATATAATTTTATTAATCGATTTTAAGTGTTTTTATTTATACCAAAAATTCATCCTTAATAAGTTTGTAAAGATACTAAATAAAAATCAAAAAAGTATCATTTTATAAAAAATATTTTCTTGACTTACTCCCCTCTCCAATTAGGAGAGTAATGGTGCTAACATAATAAAATTATTATTATCTTTGTGGTCTTAAAAATC
>CAYRBL010000222.1:0-5887 GCA_964422385.1 uncultured Bacteroides sp. | reverse complement strand
TTTAATAATAGTCTCGAGAATTCGAGTAGGAAAAGTGTTTCATAAAACAGATTTATGTTTAAAAAGAAGAGCCGCTATCAAGTTAATGATAGCGGCTCTTTACCTCACCCATGCCCTCTCAAAAAAAGAGAAAGATATAAAGGAGTTGTATTATTAATTATTAATTATTAATTATTAATTTGTCTTACTTTGCCAATCTTTCTACCATATCAACAATACGGTTTGAGTAGCCAAATTCATTATCGTACCAAGAAACAACTTTTATAAAGTTGCCACCGATAACTTGTGTTAATAAGGAATCGAAGATTGAAGAATGTTTGTTGCCAACGATGTCGATGCTTACAATTGGTTCGTCGCAATATTCCAAAATACCTTTCATTGCACCCATCGAAGCTTCTTTCATAGCTGCATTTATTTCTTCTTTGGTAACAGCTCTTGCCAATTCGCAAGTTAAATCCACAACCGAACCATCTGGGGTTGGAACTCTCATTGCAAACCCATCTAATTTGCCAGCCAATTCAGGAATAACCAAACCTACAGCTTTAGCAGCACCGGTTTTGGTTGGGATGATAGATACTGCAGCAGCTCTTGCTCTTCTAAGATCGCTATGTGGCGAATCTAATATTATTTGATCGTTGGTGTAAGAGTGAATGGTATTCATCAACCCTCTTACAACACCAAATTTATCATTCAAAACTTTAGCAACAGGAGCTAAACAATTAGTAGTGCAAGATGCATTAGAAATGAATTGCATTTCTGGTTTCAACATATCATCATTAACACCTAGAACAATAGTTGCATCTACGTCGTCAGCATTATCAGCAGGTACTGTTAAGATAACTTTTTTGGCACCAGCCTGAATATGTTTGCCCATTTTTTCTTTGTTACGGAACACACCTGTTGATTCGATAACCACATCAACACCTAAATCTTTCCAAGGAAGATTTGCTGGGTCTCTTTCAGCATAAATCTTAATTCGATTACCGTTTACAACTAAATAATCTCCGTCAACAAGAACTTCTCCTGGAAATTTACCGTGAATTGAATCATATTTTAGTAAATGACCTAAAGTTTTAGCATCTGTCAAATCGTTTAATGCTACTACTTCGATATTTTCTTTTTGGATTAAACCTCTGAACGTAATACGTCCGATACGTCCGAAACCATTGATTGCTACTTTGATCTTTGCCATAATATATATGCGTTTAAATTATAAATCTTTTGATATTAACTATACTTATCTTTTATTTCTTCTTCTTAATTAGAATGCAAAATTAGTTAATTTATTTTATTTAAAGATAAGAAATAAAGATTTTATTAAATCTTATTTAATTAATACTGTTTTTTAATGAATACTGATGCTATTATTAATCCTATCTAAGCACAGTAACAGTGCCTGTTTTCTTCAGTTGTTGATTGGTATCTTTGATAGTTGCATTAAACAAATAAACATACACACCCATCTGCACCGGCTTGTTCTGATACTTTCCATCCCAACCCTCGTTGATGTCAGTACTCTCAAAAATCACTTCTCCCCACCTATTATATATATAAAGAGTATATTTACTAAAGATAGTTGTAGAAATAATTCTAAACTCTTCGTTCAACCCATCACCATTTGGAGAAAAACTATTAGGAATATAAATGCCAGGCTCAGCACAATCCTGATAATTTATATTAATTGTATCGCTTACTTTACAGTTGTTGGTATCGGTAAGCTGCACCCAATATATCCCTTGTTTGTCGACGTTAAAAGTTGGATTCGTCGAATTGTCTTGCCACAAATAAATAGCACCTGAATAGCTTACGTTTAATAGAACAGTTTGATCGGTGCATAACAATTTATCAGTACCCAAATCAACAGTAATCTGACTATATTTTACGATAATAGTATCGCTATTACTACAATTACTATTTAAAACCTTTACCCAATACACTCCTTGCTGGGTAACATTATAGTTGGATGCAGTGCTATTATCCTGCCATAAATAAGGGCCATTCGATGTGGCTGCACTAAGCGTAAGGACTTCACCTTTGCACAAAATTGTATCTCTTCCTAAATTAATAAAAGGGATAGAATTATACGTAACATTGATGGTATCCCTAGCCGTACAGTTGTTTTGATTGGTAACAACAACCCAATAAGTGCCTTGTTGGTTAACTGAAAAAGTTGGTGTGCCTGCTCCATTCTGCCATTGATATGTTGAATTAGGATTGGTTGCATTTAGCACTAAAGTTTGCCCTTGACATAAGCTGGTATCATTACCAAAATTAAGATTGATAGCAGTACTATAGCTAACATTTATTGTATCTCGGCTTACGCAACTATTGCTTGTAACCTGCACCCAGTAAGCTCCCGCCTGACTAACAGTATAGGAAGAATTAGTGGAACCATTCTGCCAAAGATAAGTAGAATTAGGGTTCGAAACCACTAACGTTAATGTTTGTCCTGGGCACAATATAGTATCATTACCAAAATTAAGAATAGGCATAGGGCTATACAATACCTTTATCGAATCATAGGTATAACAATGATTGGCATTGGTAACCTTTACCCAATAGGTGCCTTGCTGGTTAACGGTATACGTTGGATTAGTAGTACCATTTTGCCAAAGATATGTAGAAGAAGGATAAGTAGCATTTAACAAAAGTGTATTCCCAATGCAAAGCGTAGTGTCGTTACCTAAATTAAAAACAGGACTATTGGTAAAAGCTACATTTAAGGTATCGCTATAGAAACAACCTGCATTTATCGAAACCTGTACCCAATAAGTTCCTGCTTGGGTTATATTAAAAACAGCGTTAGTAGAACCATTTTGCCATAAATAATAGGAACCGGGGAAGCCTGCATTCAAAGCTAAGACTTGCCCATTGCACATTACAGTATCTGGCCCGAGATTAACAGTCGGACTTGATTTAAAAGTAATATTAATAGTATCTCTGGCAAAACAAGCTGCATTTACATAAGCCATTACCCAGTAAGTGCCCGTTTGGTTAATATAACAATTAGAAAACGTAGAACCATTTTGCCATAGATATTGGCAATTGGGATTGGCAGCACTTAATATTAAAGATTGCCAAAAGCAAAGCACTGTATCATTACCTAAATTTACAACAGGGAAAGGGCTGTAAGTAACTTGAGTTGTATCGGTATTATAACAATTGTAAATGTCTTTTATTTTAACCCAATACGTGCCTTGCTGGTTTACAAAAAGACTATCGGCTGTTGAGCCATTCTGCCATTGATAAGTGCAATTAGGATTTGCAGCGTGAAGTGTAACACTTTGACCGGGGCACAAAATAGTATCCAATACAGGCGAAGCAGCTGGTTTGGGATAAAAAGATACATTAATAGTATCATAAGTAATGCAGTTGTATTGATTGGTAGCTTTTACCCAATAAGTGCCTGCTTGCAATACTGTAAAGGTTCCGTTGAGGGCTCCATTCTGCCAAAGATATGTTAAGCCAGGACTGTATGCATTTAAAAATAATATCTGACCAGGGCATAAGGTGGTATCGTTTCCAAGATTAGCTAAAGGCATAGGACGCACTTTTAAATTTGTAGTAATAATACTATCGCAGCCTGTAGTCGACATTAAAGTATCTTTATATATGCCTGTAGAAAAATAATAATGTGTTCCTATGTGGAAATACTGCCCTTGACATATCTCCAAACTAATACTATCTTTAAAATTCTGGACAATGTTTACAGTAATACTATCACAAGCCGAAGTATCACATTGAGCTTGCCAACGTGCATAATAAGTAGTAGTTTGTGTTGGATGAGCAATTGTTAAAGGAGTATTTTTGCCAATATAATTTTGCCCGCAAGCACCTTTATACCATTTCAAAGTATCACCATAGCCACCTATAGCAGTTAAGGTAATAGTGCTAGGATCGTTTATACAAATGTTGTTTCTATTCACACTTAAGCCAGCTGTCTTTTGACTATTACAAGGACTTGCTATTTTTAAAATATAACTATCGTCTATACCATTCCAGGTGTTATCGTAGTATGCTCCATTACCCGGGTTGAGAGTATATGCTCCTGTATGTAATATTTCACCTACAAAATATACATTATTATTTTTATCTGCAGCCACACCAGTTCCATAGTCATTAGCAATAGAACCATAAAAAGTAGACCATTGCCGAACACCATACTTATTAAATTTTAAAAGTACCACATCACTACTATTTGCTGTAAGCATAGGTTGCCAATATTCACCTGTTTGTTGTTGGGTAGGAAAGTTAGTAGAATTCGATTGTCCTGTTATATAAATATTATTTGAAGTGTCGGTGCAAATATAATTAAAGGCATTACCTACGGTATTGTCATTTTGAGAGCCTCCATAGAATGTTGACCACACACAAGCTCCAAGAGTATTAAATTTTAAAAGAAAGAAATCATTAGTACCTGCTCCTCCATTAAAGGGTTGCCAGTATGCTCCTACTAATTGTTGGGTAGGAAAAACGGAAGAATTAGTAGTGCCTAAAATATATAAATTATCCTGATGATCAACACAAGCCGACATTGCCTGATCGCTTAGATTACCTCCAAAATAAGTAGCCCATTGTCTAACCCCCGAATTATTAAACTTTATTATAACAGCATCATAATTACCTGAAAAAGATGGCTGCCAATAAGCTCCACTTAATTGTTGGATTGGGAAGTTAGTTGAATATGTATATCCAGTTACATAAATATTATTCTGACTATCCACACAAATAGCATTGCCATAATCATATCCAGTCCCTCCATAATAAGTTGACCATAAAAGTAAACCAATATTATTAAACTTTAATATAAAAATATCATTAATTGTAGTTGTAGCAGCTTGCCAAAAAGCACCAGCTAGTTGTTGAGTTGGAAAATTAGATGAAGTTGTATAGCCTGTTATATAAATATTATTCTGGCTATCTACACATATTGAATTCCCCTGATCTGTACTACTCCCTCCAAAATAAGTAGCCCATAAACAAACACCAGAATTATTAAACTTTAAGATGATAATATCAGATACACTTCCAAAAGTTCCTTGCCAATATGCTCCAAGCATTTGTTGTAATGGAAAGTTTGAAGACTGAGTAACCCCAGTAATATAAATGTTATCCTGGCTGTCGGTACAAATTGAATAACCTGATTCATTAGCACTACCTCCATAATAAGTAGCCCAAAGTCTTACTCCAAATTTATTAAATTTTAAAATAACTATATCAGTTGCTCCACTAAATGTGGGTTGCCAGTATGCACCTGTAGCTTGTAATGTAGGGAAATCGGTGCCAAAGGTATGTCCTGTAATAAATATATTGCTTTGACTGTCGGTACATATTGCTCTAAAATCATCAGAACTAGAACCACCATAATATGTAGCCCACACTAACGGATCGATTATTAATGTTTGGGTATTATCGTAAGCACCAAGTTCGAAAGCAAGAGTACTATCGGTATTAAAAGTAAACTTACTCTCAATTTCCTGTTCTTTATTATTATTTAAATAAGAAAAAAGAGAACCTTCCTCTATAGTTCCTGCTATGGTTTGTATCTTTAGCTTGGTAGCATTATCGAGTAAAGAAGTGTTTTGGGCATTCAGATATTTTATTTTAATATCTTTATAATTGGCATTGGGATGCACCACAAAATCGTACTTTAAAGGATGCTCTTTACTATTAGGATTGGTATATATTACCCAATCTATCCCTTTATAAATATTCTTAATAGTAATTTTAGAATAAGCCTTTACATCATAGATGCCTTTAGGACACTGTGGATAGAAATAATTATAATGTCCTTGCGTACTTTCTTCTTCTTTAATAATATTCTCTTTTAAAATAGAAGCTCCCACCAAATCCATATCCAAACGATAATATAAAACCGCAGCATTCT
>CAYRBL010000221.1:2577-5888 GCA_964422385.1 uncultured Bacteroides sp. | reverse complement strand
TGCTCTGAACACTCTTTCCCTACACGACGCTCTTCCGATCTATCGTTTTCTTCGACACCTAATAATATCATCAACCCAAGTTTAATAGAATCATAAACCTTTCCATCAATAGTAACCGATGCTTCCGAAACCCTTTGTATTACTGCCCTCATAGTATTATGTGTTATTTGAAATGTGCTGCAAAGATACGCATTAACTATTTAATAAATGGATAATAAAATAGAATACTCGCTGGACATAGACACAATTAAGTGATTATTCATAAGATTCCTCGCACCACTCGGAATGAAGTTCTTTTTAGTTTATAAGAAGAAGAAAAGGGTGGCTTCACCGACCATTAATCCCTACAAAAAAACAAAACACCTGACATTCCGAATGAAGAGACGCGAAATTAGAAACCTCCATATTGCCTTCCAACTTTAGGCACTTTAGGCATTTTAGGCACTTTAGGCACTTCTTTTCACTCCCATATTAAGTCTTTGTTAAGTTTAGGTGATAATAATTCGTTTAATCGTAAAATTAATTTAACTTTGCCACATAATTATACGTAAAATAATATTTGTGATATGAAACAGGAAGAGTACACCATACTGCTAGTGGACGATGAGCCGGATATTTTAGAATTTCTTGGCTATAATCTACGCAAAGAAGGCTATATTGTATATACCGCCGCAGATGGGAAAGAAGCAATTAACATCGCCAAACAGATAAATCCACACCTAATTATTTTGGATGTGATGATGCCGGTGATGGATGGCATCGAAACCTGTGCCGAGCTGAAAAAGATTCCTAAACTTGAGAATACGTTGATAGTTTTTCTGACAGCCAGAGGCGAAGATTACTCACAGATAGCAGGATTTGAAGCAGGTGCTGATGATTATATCACCAAGCCTATCAAACCTAAAATCATTACAAGCAGAATTAAAGCACTCTTGAGAAGATATAAAGATGATGATGTAAAAAATCCTCCAATAGAGCTTCTGGACATCACCATTGACAACGAAAAGTACTTAGTGATTAAGGATGGCGTGGAGATCTCTCTTCCAAAAAAGGAATTCGAACTTCTATCTATTCTGGCTTCGAGGCCAAATAAGGTGTTTACAAGATCAGAGATATTCGAAGTAGTGTGGGGCAACGATGTTATTGTTGGAGATAGAACCATTGATGTTCACATTCGAAAGATAAGAGAAAAACTTAACATCGATAATATAAAAACTATAAAAGGCGTAGGCTACAAATACGAACAATAGATGAAGAACTCGAATCCGAAGAAAATAGCCCTCAACATTACCCTTCTTATTACAGGTGTTTTTATACTAATCGACCTTGCAATTTCTATCGTCTTCGGTATTTTCAAAATTATTCCTTTCCTGATACTCCCAATTGTGCTTTTCTTTGTAATTTATTTTACCGTAAAGTACGTTATCGAAACCTTTATTTATGAAAAGATAAGAATAATTTACAAAACTATTCATAATATAAAAGGCATTAAGAAAAATATAAAAGAAGAATACGGAACCGATAAAAACCTTCTCGAAAACGTAAATCAGGAAGTGCTGGATTGGGTTAAAGATAGGCGACAAGAGATTGACGAACTGAAGAAGCTGGAAATTTATCGCAGGGAATACATCGGTAATGTTTCGCACGAATTAAAGACTCCTATATTTAATATACAAGGATACATTCTTACGCTTCTGGATGGCGGTCTGGAGGACGAAACCATCAATAGAGAATATCTTTTGCGAACAGAGAAGAGCATTAACCGTATGATAGCTGTTGTGCAAGACCTGGAAGCTATTTCGCAACTGGAATCAGGAGAACTGAAGCTTGAATTCTCCAAGTTCGACATCATCTCTTTGGTAAAAGAAGTGAATGAATTTTTGGAAATAAAAGCAAAGAAAAGAAAAGTGAAGCTAACTATTGACTCGGACAACGACAAACATATTATGGTTTACGCCGACAAGAAACGAATCCGTCACGTGCTTTCAAATCTCATCGAAAACTCAATTAAATATGCAGGAGATAGAGATCCAGCCACTAAAATAAGTTTCTTTGATATGGATGAAGTCCTCTTAATAGAGGTAAGCGATAATGGAATTGGCGTTTCGGAAAGCGATATCCCAAGACTCTTTGAGCGCTTTTATAGAACTGACAAAGGACGTTCGCGCGGACAAGGTGGAACCGGCCTAGGCTTATCAATAGTTAAGCATATAATAGAAGCACACAGCCAAACTATAAATGTTAGAAGTGCTTTAGGTGTTGGAACTACCTTTGGTTTTACCTTAAGAAAGGAAGAATAAACCAATCTTCATTTACCTTTTATTTATATCCTTTAATAGCTGCTGCAATATCTTTGATTAGTTGCGCTTCTTTCTCAATAGCGTTTCCAATTACAATAACATCAGCGCCATTTTTGCAATTCTCAACAGCTTTTTCAGGAGTTTTAATTCCACCGCCAACTATCAAAGGCACCGCAATACTATTTTTAACATTACGTATCATCGAGGCAGGTATTGGATTCAAAGCACCGCTTCCTGCATCCATATAAATAAGTTTAAGACCTAGCATTTCGCCAGCCATAGCAGTGCAAACAGCAATATCATCTTTATCAGCAGGAATAGGAATAGAGTTGCTCATGTATAAAACAGTGGTCGTTTTGCCTGAATCAATAAGCATATAACCTGTTGGGATAATCTCAAGTTTGCTATCCCTTAAGTAAGGTGCTGAAATAACGTGTTTGCCAATCAACATCTCTGCATTACGACCCGATATGAGTGATAGTAAAAGAATAGCATCTGCATTAGCGTTTATCTGAAGATTATTTCCAGGAAATATAACGATTGGGATATTACTATGTTCTTTTAATAAAAGAATACATTTCTCAAGATGATTATTGGTAAGTAAACTGCCTCCAACAAAGAAATAATCAACACCTGCTTCGTTAGAAAGTGAAGCAATACTTATGATTTCTTCTGCCGTTGGCTTGTCAGGGTCAATTAGAACCGCAAGTTGTTTGATCTTTTTCGATGACTTTTCTAAAATAGTTTGGTAAACATTCATTCAATAAAGTATTTTTATAATGATACGAATAATAACGATATTAATTAGGATTAGTTTTATAATTATATGCTTGTTTGTTTTCTTTTCTTTAAAAAACTAAAAGAACTCTGTTGTACTACAATGCCTCCAATGATAAAAAATAATCCTGTTAAGGTGTAAATTGCTATCGATTCTTTTATTATTAAATGTATAAATAATAAAGAAAGAAAAGGCGACAGAAATATCAATTGACTTACTTTGTCAGTAGATGC
>CAYRBL010000221.1:0-2477 GCA_964422385.1 uncultured Bacteroides sp. | reverse complement strand
GTTGCCACCGTCGACCAGCACAAAACGGCCATTAATGCAAATATATACGCTTTCTTTTGGTTGATCATTTCGTTTGTTTATTGACATTCTTAAAATAGTTTTCAAAAGTACTAAATTAAACTTTTGTAGATTGCTTAAATTAGATTAATTTTGCAGAAAATTTATTAACATCTTATAAAATGACAGATTCTAATCTAAATTATAAAGTAGCAGACATCAGTTTAGCTGATTGGGGCAGAAAAGAATTATTTGTAGCTGAGAAAGAAATGCCGGGTTTAATGGCATTAAGAGCTAAATATGGTGCAGAAAAACCATTAAAAGGAGCTAGAATTACAGGTTCGCTTCATATGACCATCCAAACTGCAGTATTAATCGAAACATTAGTTGAATTAGGTGCTGAAGTACGTTGGGCAAGTTGCAATATCTTCTCAACCCAGGATCACGCTGCTGCTGCAATTGCTGCTGCAGGTATCCCTGTGTTTGCTTGGAAAGGCGAAACTTTAGAAGAATATTGGTGGTGTACAAATCAGGCTTTATTATTCCCTGGTGGCAAAGGTCCAAACTTAATCGTTGACGATGGTGGCGATGCAACCTTATTCATCCACCTTGGCTACAGAGCTGAAAACGATGCTACAGTGTTGGACAAAACACCAGAAAGCAAAGAAGAAGGTATTATTTTAAATGCTTTAAAAGGCATCTTAAAAGAAGATAATAAAAGATGGCATAATGTGGTAGAAGAGCTTAAAGGCGTTTCGGAAGAAACTACTACAGGTGTGCATCGTTTGTATTTGATGATGGAAAAAGGCGAATTGTTGATTCCAGCTATCAACGTGAACGATTCAGTTACTAAATCTAAATTCGACAACCTTTATGGATGCCGCGAATCATTGGCAGATGGTATCAAACGTGCTACTGATGTTATGATTGCAGGTAAAGTTGTGGTTGTTTTAGGTTATGGCGACGTTGGTAAAGGTTGTGCGCATTCGATGAGAAGTTATGGTGCTAGAGTTATCGTTACCGAAATCGATCCTATCTGTGCGTTACAGGCAGCTATGGAAGGTTTTGAAGTGAATACAATGGACGATGCAGTTACCGAAGGTAACATATTTGTAACCACAACAGGTAACAAAGATGTAATCACTGCTGAGCACATGGCTAAGATGAAAGATCAGGCTATTGTTTGTAATATTGGTCACTTTGACAATGAAATTCAAGTTGATAAATTAAATGAATGGCCAGGCATACAGTTAATAAATATCAAACCTCAGGTTGATAAATATGTTTACCCTGATGGACACGCTATATATATGTTGGCTGAAGGTCGTTTGGTTAATTTAGGTTGCGCTACAGGTCATCCTTCTTTTGTGATGAGTAATTCGTTTACCAACCAAACATTAGCTCAGTTGGATCTTTGGAAAAATAAATACGAAGTAGGTGTGTATCGTTTATCTAAGAAACTAGATGAAGAGGTTGCACGTTTACATTTAGAACAGATAGGTGTTAGACTAACCAAACTTACTCCAGAGCAAGCTGCATACATAAGTGTGCCTGTTGATGGACCATACAAAGCTGAACACTACAGGTATTAAAACTAGAGTGCCTAAAGTACTTGAAGTGCCTTAAGTGCCTAAAGTTGGAAGGCAATTTGGTGATTTAATGATTTAAGAATACAAATCTAATTCCTCCCCTCTCAGGGGAGGTTAGGTGGGGTTAAGAGCCGTTATCAAACAAATGATAGCGGCTCTTTCTTTTTTATTTATTTAGATTTGCTTAAAGAGTGTTCCTTTATACTTTAAGTTCAACTTGAAAATTCCTTATTCAATCATAGTTATCCGTTATGCACGGATAGTTATGTGTTAAGCACGGATAGTTATCCGTTACGCACGGATGGTTATCCGTTGAGCACGGATGGTTATCTGTTACGCACGGATGGTTATCTGTTAAGCACGGATGGTTATCCGTTACGCACGGATGGTTATCCGTTACGCACGGATGGTTATCCGTTGAGCACGGATGGTTATCTGTTACGCACGGATAGTTATCCGTTACGAACGCATAGTTGGTAGAATTGAAACGATCACTTTTTAAAGACTTTACAAAAGCACTTTTTAGATAAAAATAAAGTTGAATTAAAAAATGATAGAGATTTGTGTTTAGTAATCTTTAAAAAATCTGATCTTAGAGTCTGTTTTAGGTGTGGAATATTTAAAATATTGGTAAAAGTACACGAACTGGTCTCCGTAGTTAGGGTATGAATTTTGCTTAGTTTTAATATTTTTTTTCTTTGTTAAGAATAATAAAATGCTGTTAAAAGCAAATATGATTGATTTATTTTGTTAAAAAGAAAGGATTCTTATTATTTCGATTAAAATTATATTACTTTTGTACTCTAATAAAATTATAACAACAATGAAAAACAAAAGCAGAATATTAATTATTGCCTTATTCCTACTAATAGGCATGGTGAAAGGAGTGGA
>CAYRBL010000220.1:1636-5957 GCA_964422385.1 uncultured Bacteroides sp. | reverse complement strand
AAGGAAAATATCGAAAATATAAATGAATATATTTGCTATGTTAGCACCATTACTTCAAAGGGGGAATAAAAAAAGAATAGATTGTTTTGTAGTGAAGCTACTTTATATAAGGCTAATGTTTATAGATGTAGGAATTATTTCGGTACCCACTTTTGTTTTGATACCAATCGGGATAAAGCACACCATTGGATTGCGCCCAATCAGCCATGTGTAAATACGCTTTTAATACATCTGATTTCTCATAAGGATATTCAAAAGTTTCGTAAATATTAATAGCCCACGGCAAGTTGGTTTTACTCCTATAATATTTATTTAATAAAGGCGAACTTGCATCATCATTAGTGCCAAATAAAGCCAGATTAGCTAAAGAAGTAGGAGGGTAGTCGACCAAATGAACTTCCTTACTTCTGATTTCATTAATAATCATAAAAGGATTGAATGCCGATATATTTAAATCAGCTAAAGTGTATAAATTGGGAGTATAGGTAATGTGCAACACAATTGTATCGGGCTTAACATAAGCTGTATTAGCAGTAGTATTAACTCCAATACCTGTACCTGCACTTTGCAAACATTTAAATGCATTATCATAAACTATAAAGGTTGGTTTATTCTGATTGCTCTCCAAACCATTTGCATTTAGTGAAATATATCCATCATTTAATTTACTACCTGTAATATGTATAGCACTTTGAGGGATATTATTAGTTGCAAACTGGAATCCAAAACCATTTTTATATGAAGCTCCAGCAGCCTTTAGAATAAAAGTAGCATACGTTTCAACAAGTTTATTATTACTATTTGTGATGTTGCAAAATTTATAATCAACCACCATATCGTTAAAATCATAATCACCTTTGCTAGGCCATAAGTCTTCAAAGGCAAGACTACCATATCCATTTGAAGGGAAATAATTGTTAAAAGCACGAGTTGGATCGTTAGGGTAATCATCATATCCATACATTACACCATCGCCATCAGTGTCGATACCGTAACCTGCATCTAATGAAAAAGCACCAATAAGATTTCCCGAAAGTGTATTAGAAACAGTATTATGAATAATTGTACCCGAACCTTCGTTGAATTGCCAGTATGCAATTAAGCCATTTTCGCTACCATTTAATCCTAGATTTTCTCCTTGTATAATTTCATTTACTGTTAATGATTTCGACCAAAAAGCTACATCATCAATATATCCTTTAAAGAACTTTTGATTGCCATTATCGCTACCTATAGAAATTGTACGATGAGTATAATTCATAGTTCCTGTAGCAACAGCTGTGCTTTGTAATATACCATCAACATATAATTTCAGAGAAATTCCATCGTAAGTTGCTGCAATATGATACCATTTATTTAATATCGGTTGACCATTTCCCCAATGTATTGTATGCGCAGTCAGATCGTTCATTGCAATACTTGCCATCCATCCATTCCATAAATCCTGGCCAATAGAAAAGCCATCCCAATCCCCTTTTTCAATAATCTTAGCTGTTTGCTGATGTTCCGCTTTTACCCAAGCCTCTAAAGTAAAGGCATTGTTAAGCGTTACACCACCCGAATTAGGAATAGCAACCCAATCGGTAGTGCCATTTAAATGTAAAGAATAATTGGTTAAACTTACAGATTTATTTTTAGGTAAATAATTAATATCAATAGTATTTCCATAAAAAACTATTGGTTGAGAATTCACCTTTAGTTGCGTAATATAAGTGGGAACAGTAATTGTAATTTTAGTATCTTGGGTTGTATCATTGTAAAAACCTTTATGAAAAAGCATACTTTCGTCCACAGACGAAATTATAAGCATACCACTTGCTGTTTTGTGGATAGTTACCGTAATATCTTTACTTGTTTGCCAATTAAAAGTACTGTTTATCTGAAGATCGTTCATACTTGTAATTTGAGGTGTATCAGTCTGTACCTCTTTTTTACAAGAATAAAAAGCTATAATTATTATTAAACCAAAAAATACTTTTTTCATATTATTTATTTTAAAAAAATATAATACTCAAAATTCATACTTTTATTATTTTTATAAAAATGATATTATAAATAAGCACATTGTAAATTTAAATTAATATGTTTGGTTTCAAATTGGGACAATAAGTTTTAGTTTTGATAAAAAATATTAATCCAAAATTAATTTCTTAACAATAGTATTCTTCTTATTTATAATTTTAAGGAAATAAATACCCCGGGCATATCCCTTAACTTCTATTGTAAACCTATTATTGGCATTATTTAATTTGTAAGTATTGGTATAAACGATTTCTCCTTTTAAATTTTCAATACTTACAATCGCATCTTTAATAATAAAAGGAAGCTCAACACTTACTTTATCAGAAGCTGGGTTTGGATAAACCAATGTATTATTTGCAATATCCAACTCATCAATTCCTGTACAATCCAAAACCATAATAGGTTTCCCGATACTATCAGTACAGCCAGTTGTAGAAATTGTGTAGACATAAAATACGGTATCTTTACCCAAATTAACACTATCGGGATAGAAGGCATTATTATAAACACCAACTCCAGAATAAAATCCACCAAAAGGATTGCCTCCAGAAATCATAAAAGCAGGAGTAGTTTTGCAAACAGTATCCTGAAAACTAGGCAGATTTAAAGTAACACTTGGCAAAGGATATACAGTTATAGAATCTAAATTAGAATACACTTGAGCTATTGAAGGACATTGATAGCTGGTAGTAAGTCTACATTTAATTTTATCATTATTATGAGGAATAAATTTATAAGTATACTTATTACTACCATTTATAATATTATTTTTGTACCAGGTATACAAAGGACTATTTCCTCCATTAGTTATTGTGGCTTCATAATAAACAGTGTCGCCAGGCATACATTGAGGATTAAGCCCAGCAACCATCGAGATACTTATCGTAGGTATTAAAGTGGGCGTAAAATAAACAGTATCTATTGTGGAATACTTTATAGGGCAAGCTCCACTCTTAACTTTAGCTCTATAAAAAGTAATTGAAGTTAGTGTATCAGTAGTGTAGGGAGTATTATTTATATTTGTACCTGCCGTAACGTCAGTCCAGTTAGATGTATCAGGAGAACTTTGCCATTGTATGTTTCCAGCATAAGAATATAAATAAACTTTAGTGGTAGTATGATTGCAAATAGGAGAAACTGCAGAAGCAGTTCCACCAGAAGTAGCAGCGCTAACAAGTATTGTATCAGGATTAGAATATGCAACAGGGCAAACTCCATTTTTTACTGATGTGTGAAAAACATAATTTGAAGTTAATTTAGGTGTATATAATGTAGGCAAATTTGCACCAATATAATTAGAAGTTACATTACCGTAACTTTGCCCCATGTTAAAAGAAACTTGCCATTGAATAACACCTCTATATCCTGTAACATTTAACCAGGTAGAATCACCTGTACAAATTGGAGATATTCCTGAAGTTACAATACCTCCAATAGAAGCAGAATCTATTTTTATTTTCTTACTTAAACCTGTATCTGCAGCGCATACATTATTTGTTACTATTGCTTTATACCAAATATTAGAATTTATGTTTGATGTTGTAAAAGTGCTCGCATTTGCAGTCCCTGATGCAGTATTCCAAACTAAACTATCAGCAGATTGCAACCATTGAATACTTCCTCTGTGCCCACTTAAACTAAGCAATGAACTTGAACCTATACATACGGGAGAATTTACTGTTAAAGTTCCAGCTTTAGATACACTATCTACAACAATTGTATCATAAGCTGAGTATATTGCAGGACAATATTGATTGGATACAGCAGTTCTGAAAATAGTAGTTGTTGTTAAAACAGGAGTTGTAATTTGAGAAGTAGTTACTCCAGATAAATTAGTAAAAGATGCACCATTATTCTGCGACATTTGCCATTGAATAGTTCCATTATATCCATTTAAGGTAAGATTGGTAGAATTGTTAGTACAAATAGTATTTATTCCACTAATATTTCCTGCCAGAGGTTGAGGAAATGGGCTAATAGAGTCAATAGTTGAATAAACAATAGGACAATTTCCAATAGAAACAATAGCTCTAAAATATGTTTTTTGAGTAATAGTTGGAGAAAAAATAGAAGGATTATTCATCAAAGTGTTTCCAAAACTTGTCCAAGCTGAATTTCCATTTAAAGAAGATTGCCATTCGATATTACCATTATGCCCGATTAAACTTAGCGTAGAAAATAATCCATTACAAGTAAGCGAATCTGCAATAAGATTGCCTCCGCTTAATTGAGGATAAACTACTAATGTAAATGGATTCGTATATTTAGGAGTGCAAATATTATTATATATTTTTGCTCT
>CAYRBL010000220.1:0-1536 GCA_964422385.1 uncultured Bacteroides sp. | reverse complement strand
CCTTTTGTAATCGTAAGTTGGCTCATTGAATACAAACTATCCTTAATTAAACTCGAAAGATTATTTGGTGCGAAGGTTTCATTAGCCATTTTAGTTTGCATCCCTACATTCTGAATCTTAATTTTTGAAACCTTACGCATTTCAATACCACTTATCTTTACTGTGCCTGTTGTGTAGTTGCTTACTGCTGCATTTATGGTCACTTTACTTATCGTATCGGGCACCTCAATGTCTACGAAATACCTTGTCCAGTTGGTTTGGTTGGCAGGGATTTTCTTGTTAACAATTACAGAAGATTCAGGGAAGGTAAATTTAAATTGTATGGAATCGGTGCCTGCACCTTTGCTCCAGGCATATAATCTGTTGGTGCCTTTTTCTAATCCGGCAAGGTTTTGAACTTCACATAAGGTACTTAAAGAGGATTTGTAAAAGGATTTATTCCCACTTATTGCCACGCCATCTAATGTGTCTAAGGCCGCAGGATTGTAAAAGCCGTCAGGAAGTAGGTTGGAGTCCAAATCAACATTAAATGCGGGGAATATATTTACAAATGGATTACAAGTGCTATCATATAACATTCCCGACCATTCACTGTAAGTCTTTACAGGGATATTTTTATAACGCATCCATTTAAGTAAGCTGTCCATCTTTGATATAAAGGTAGTCCAACCTCCACTTGGATTGAAGATAGTGCTTTGTCCAGTAAGTATATTATGTTTGGCAATGCCATTAGCTATAGTGGTTTTTAAAGATTGTAATGTGGAGCTTTCTTCAGTGAAATCACCACCAGCCATAGCAAATCTTTTGTCCCCTAATGGATCATTTTCTTTGTAACATTTATATGCGCTGTACTGATAATTTGTTCCGCTTTTGTAATTATAAATATCGCCCCAAACTTCTTTTATTTCTTTTTTTGTAAAATAAGGCATATTACCACTTGGATGAATAAATACCTTTGGAAAAGGAAGATTGTATTGCGTACAAAGGTTCTGTATTCTTAATGCTAATAATTTTTTAGACTCATAAGCTAAATGAATGTCGTATTGTGTTAGTTTGTAATAGGTGAGATTTGATGCATTGCTTAAAGTAATCGTTTCATCCCAGAATGATTTTAAAGTTAAAGTGTCGCCATCTGTTTGGTTTTTATTTTGAACACTTGAGTAGGTGAATACTTTATTTAAAGCAGGTATATATATTGCAAAGTAGTTTGGTGTGCCATTTATATTATAAAAATCACCGGCATTTTGGCTCACCAAAAGGTTTCCGTTAATTATATTAACAAGTCCTGAGGCTGGTGCAACTGTAATTGTGTCCGCATACTTAAGGCAGACTTTGGTGCCATTTATATGATGAACAAAAGGATTTCCTGAGTAGGCGAGGGTATCTGCTACATTAAGGACTTTAATATATGTGGTAGTGTGCGATGGCGAATGGTCCATCAGTTCATTACCTTGCAGGGTAATATTTCTTATTATGCTGAGGTATGCAGTGTCTGTTAATATCTGGTCGAGGTATTGTGAGAAGCTAAAATGATAT
>CAYRBL010000219.1:0-5967 GCA_964422385.1 uncultured Bacteroides sp. | reverse complement strand
AAATCGCCAAATCACAATATCGCAATATTATAAAATCACCAAATCCAAAGCGTTTCCAGCAACTTCTATTAATGTTATTAAATCATTAAGAATGTAACTTTGCTGAATTATTATCGTAAAGGCTATTTTATTATATCAAAATGTCATAATAATGATTATAAATACTATTTGATGAAATTTATAGGCCTATTACTTTTCCCATTTGCATTTCTTTATGGAATAGTTGTCTATTTTAGAAATAAATTATTTGATTTTAAAATAATAAAATCAACTAAATTTCAATTTCCAATAATAAGTGTTGGCAATTTAACGATGGGTGGTACAGGCAAAACGCCACATATCGAATATCTGATCCGCCTTTTGAATAATGAAAACAAATTAGCTACTTTAAGTAGAGGTTATGGAAGAAGCACTAAAGGTTTTCTATTAGTCGACCTAACAGCTACCGCCGAATCAGCAGGCGACGAGCCCTTACAATATCGCAATAAATTTAAAAATGTAGTAGTAGCAGTCGACGAAAAAAGAGTAAGAGGTATAAATACCATTAAAAATAGTTTTCCCGCAACTGATATTATACTATTAGATGATGCCTACCAACATAGATATGTAAAGCCAGGTCTCTCAATATTACTTACCGATTTTTACAAGCCCTATTATAATGATTATATTGTTCCAAGCGGAACCTTAAGAGAATCAAGAGCTGGATCAAAAAGAGCAGATATAATTGTTGTAACCAAAAGTCCACGCATACTGTCGCCAATAACGTGCAAACAAATGGAGGAAGATATGAAGTTATTGCCAAACCAACAGGTTTATTATTCTTATATCGACTATGGCGATCTGGTTCCTTTAAATGAATATTCGAAAAAGATAAGTACCCGTAAGTTTTCTTTTATTTTAATGTTTGCAGGAGTTGCCAATCCTTATCCTTTAGAAGAACAACTCAAAACATTAAGCGACACTGTAGAGGTTATGAAATTCCCTGATCATTATAGTTATAAAAGCAAGGATATTTTGAAAATAAAAGATCATTTTGAACTTACATTTCCAAAGAATAAAGTAATAATTACTACCGAAAAAGATGCAATGAGAATAAAAGGTACGCATCTTGAAGAAATATTCGTAAATTTGCCGATCTTTTATATCCCAATAGAAATTAAATTTCACAAGAAGGATAAAGAGAAATTTGACAAACAAATTATAAATTATGTTAGAGAAAATAAAAGAAACAACAGCATTTATTAAACAGAAGATAAATTTTGTACCAGAAATAGGTATAGTGTTAGGTACTGGCTTAGGCAACCTTACAACTGAAATTGATATTAAATATACTTTGCCTTACGAGTCTATCCCAAACTTCCCTGTGTCGACAGTTGAAGGACATAGTGGACAATTAATATTTGGGACACTTGGTGGTAAAAATGTGGTAGCCATGCAAGGCAGATTTCATTTTTATGAAGGTTATACGATGAAAGAACTTACGTTTCCTATTAGGGTTATGAAGTTTCTTGGCATTAAACTTTTGATATTATCTAATGCAAGTGGAGGCGTAAATCCTAACTTTAATGTAGGTGATATGATGATTATAAAAGATCATATAAACTTAATGGGCACAAATCCATTGATTGGTAAAAATGAAAATGAATTTGGAGCTCGATTCCCTGATATGCATATTCCTTATGATTTAGATTTAATAGAAAAGGCAATAGAAATATCTAAAAAGAATGGGGTTAATTATCAGGTGGGAGTTTATGCAGCTGTTACAGGCCCTACTTACGAAACCCCAGCTGAATATAAATATATAAGAACAATAGGTGCAGATGCAGTAGGAATGTCTACAGTCCCTGAAGTTATTGTTGCTCGACAAATGGATATACCTTGTTTTGCAGTTTCTGTTATATCAGATTTAGGTGTTGAAGGTAAAATTGTAGAAATAACGCATCAGGAAGTTATTGCAGCAGCCAAAGCCGTAGAGCCTAAAATGACTGCCGTGATAAAAGAATTAATAGAAACAGTATAGAAATATATATTTTTATTCTTTTTTGAATGAATACAATTTTAGCTACAAATGTTCGTCTAATAAGCTGAAATAGTAGCTAAAAATAAATTTATTAAATTATTTTGTGACAATACAAATAATTTTAATACTTTTGAATAAATTTTTGAGTTTTCTTTAATAATATTAAATATACTTTAAATGAAAAAGTTAGCATGTTGTTGGGTGGTGGTTTTTCTTTTGTTATCTGGTTTTACAAAAGCACAAATGGGATTTAAACCTTCAGAATTTTCAATAAATTCACCACAAGAAACCAATGTTTATAAGAAATATACCGAAGGAAAAACCTTTTTAGGCATAACTTTAGGTGCTGCTATACCATTTGGTAGTTACGATTATTACAACTCTAACATAAATAGTGTTGGAATGGGAGCAGGATTAAATTGTCATTATTTTATTAGTGATCATTTTGCTTTTGGCATAAGTTTTAATTTTTACAAATCAGGATTACAGGACAGCAAAAAATCATATTTAGATACTCTTTTTATGGTAGCTGCTATGAATGATACAACCGGATTACAAGTATTATCTGTTGATGGGGCTTCCACACTTTACCCTTTCACTATTAATTTGGAGTATTTCTTTTCTCCATTAAAAAAGTTTAAACCTTATGTTGGTCTTGGCTTAGGATATTATGTAGTAAACTATTCTGTAGATGTAGTAACTAATAAAGACAAACCTAAATCATTTAGAGATGTTGAGTCTTTAAACGGTTCAAATATTGATGGAAACTTTGGTATTAGTCCTTACTTTGGATTTCTTGTAGATTTTAATGAGCTAATGAGTATGAATTTTGATGTTAAATATAATCAAATATTCTCCTCGCCAGTTTCGTCAGCGCTTACAATTAACTTAGGTCTTATTTTTAATTTAAGTTATAAATATTAGTTAACGTTAAAAACACGTTTTAACTAATCTTTCAGGATACTGAGTATATCGCTTAATTTATATCTAAATATTGGCATTTATTGCTTTCAATACTTTTAATAAAATTATAGAAAATACATTAATGCCTAATCTTTCTAATAAAATAGATTCAATTGAGAATGCCTCTTACTATTTAAAAAGTAAGGGGCATTCATCATATAAGGACTCTATTTATATTAAGAAAATAGACTCTTTAAAAGCAAGTTCCTTCTTTGATGCTAAATTTTCGACACTAAAACCAAAAATAGATACTAATAAAACTACTTATTGTACTTCTATTTTTACAAACCATCAATTAAGCTCACAAAATAAAAACTCAAATGAATTATCCAATAATTCATCCGACTGGTTATTTATAATTGAATTCTTAGGAATATTAATTTTTACTTGGGTAATCGTATCCTTTCGAAAAAGATTAAATCAAATATTTACCTCCTTATTTACAAACAGAGCCATCAATCAATTAATAAGAGACGGAGACCTTTTAAAAGAAACAATCCGTATTCCATTACTTTCTATTTATTTTTTATCTGTTTCCTTATTAATATCAACAGTCTTTGCCTTTTATAAAGTAACGGATCAAAGTTTTTCGGCAGGCATTTATTTATATCTTAAAATTTTGCTCCTTTTTATTACCTTATATATAGCGAAAATTCTTTTTATAAGATTAATAAGCAATACTTTTAGGAACCAAATTGTAACTTCTTACTATTTATTAAATGGTAGCATTTCCAATATAATTATAGGTATATTATTAACTCCTTTATTATTTTTATATACTTTTTCCGATAAATTTATTTCTGATAAAATACTCATTATTTGTATTGTTATAATCATTTTAATCAACGTTGTTAGAATCGTAAGAAACATAACTAGCAGTTTTAATTACTCAAGGTTTTCTAGTTTGTATTTATTTTTGTACCTTTGCACCGTCGAATTATTACCAATTATGATTATTGTAAAATTGATTAATAGGTTTATTTCGTTTTAATTATAGTTTTTATTTAAATATGGTGAAATAAAATTTAGATCCAGGATGAAAGTAAAAAACATACTAATTTCTCAACCACCTCCATCTGATTTGGAGAAATCACCATATCGTGATTTAGCAGAAAAGTACAATCTTAAACTTGAGTTTCATAAGTTTTTTAAGATTGAGGGGATTCCTGCTCGTGAATTTAGACTCGACAGGATTAATATTAATGATCATAATGCTATTATTTTTACTAGCAGACTTGCCGTTGATCATTTCTTCAGGATTGCAAAGGAAATGAGAGCTGATATTCCAGATACTCTCAAATACTTCTGCATCTCTGAAGCTATTGCTCTATATCTTCAAAAATATGTGCAATATCGTAAAAGGAAAATCTTTCACGGCAAACAACAATGCCCTGAATTGATGGATATCATTCTAAAACATAAAGAAGATAAGTTTCTTTTACCATGTTCGGATATACACAAGCAAGATATGTCAGATCTTCTCGATAAGTATAATATTAAATACAACAAAGCTATTATCTACAAAACAGTGGATGATGACTTAAGCTGGATTGATATTAAAAAATACGATTTGCTTATTTTCTTTAGTCCTTCAGGAGTGAAATCGTTATTAAATAATTTTCCCGACTTTCAACAGGAAAACATTTTGATAGCAGCTTTTGGTGATACTACTGCAAAAGCAATAGAAGAAGCTAACCTTACGTTGCACATCACTGCGCCTACTAAAGTGGCTCCTTCGATGGCAATGGCTCTTGAACAATATATTATTAAACTTGCAAAAAAGAAATAATATATATTGTAATTAATGTATTTAAGGGACGTTGATATTAGTTCAGCGTCCCTTATTTTAATTATATAAATACCGTTTTAATGTTAAAATTTTGCAAAAAAGAACGCCTAACCAACAAAGCTGTCATAGGTTCTTTGTTCTCTAAAGGAAAAAGTTTATACATTTATCCTTTCAACATTAAATGGTCAATCATTGAAGTAGCATCTGATTATCCTGCCCAAATATTAATCAGCATTCCTAAAAGAAATTTTAAAAAATCAGTAGACCGAAACAAATTAAAACGTCTCATTCGAGAAGCCTACAGAATCAATAAACCTATTCTTTTCGATAAAATTAATAAGCCTGACAAACAACTTGTTTTTACGTTAATTTATTCAGGAAAGGAAATATTAAACTTTAAATTTATTGAAACAAAAATAATTTTAATTTTAAACCGTTTAATACTGGAACATGAAAAAAATACTAACTAAGTTTATGATTTTGTTGATCCGCATCTACCAATATACTATTTCACCATATTTCCCTGCTTCATGCAGGTACACACCAACATGTTCGGCATACGGCGTTGAAGCTCTTAAAAAACATGGACCCTTTAAAGGATTATGGTTAATAATAAAACGATTTTCTTCATGCCATCCTTGGGGTGGCAGTGGTTTCGACCCAGTTCCTTAAGCAATAATTAAAATTAAAAAAACAACATTTAAATATATGACAACATTTATTCCCAACTTTATCAAATCTAAGATATCTTTCTTACTCATCGCATTTATTCTTGTTTCTTTTTCTGCATCTGCTCAGAAAACTGACAACGATTTCGAAATATCAAAGAACTTAGAGATATTTACTACCTTATTCAAACAGTTGCACCTTAATTATGTCGACCCAATTAACACAGGCGACTTAATGAAAAAAGGAATCGACGCAATGCTGGACGACCTTGATCCATATACTGTGTACATTCCCGAATCGGAAATCGAAGATTACAAATTATTGACTACAGGTCAATATGGTGGTATCGGATCTTTAATTCATCAGGTGGGCGATAAAGTTGTGATTTCTGAACCTTACGAAGGTTTTCCTGCATTCAAAGCAGGTCTTGTTCCAGGTGATAGAATTTTAGAAATAAATAAAAAACCAACTAAAGGAAAATCTGTTAGCGATATCAGTTCCATCTTAAAAGGACAACCGGGAACCA
>CAYRBL010000218.1:2286-5972 GCA_964422385.1 uncultured Bacteroides sp. | reverse complement strand
GAAGTATCAAAACCAGCTGCTATTATCTCTGACATCATCTTCTTTTCTACAACCAACATTATAATATTACCATTTGGTAGTTTTTTTATATCATGATGTTGCATATAAGTAGTAGTTGAATAGTCCATTGACCAAACCAAACTATCATTCCAGTTATATTCTTCTATCCTTCCACCTTCGCCACCTCCGGTTCCTAAATTTCCTTGAGTCATACAAGTTCTTAATAGATTACCATTCTCTAAAAGATATACAGCCTGCCCCGGAGCATAGGTGCTTTTTACCCATTCGTGTATTTTTTTACCTTCGTTATTTATAAGATAAGTCTTGGTGTATTGCTTAGGTGCAAATAATGTATAGCCTTTAAATGTGTTTGCTGTATCGTTAATAAACACACCCATTGTCTGTGTTTGAGTGTAGCTGTTTTTTGCTGATAATAATACTACAAATAGTATTATTGTAATGATTGTTGTTCTTTTTAGCATAGCTTTTACTTATTATTTTATTAAAACCATTTTTTTACTTAATTGCTGATTATTTCCTTTAAGGATATAAACATATATTCCACTTGCCACCTTACTTCCACTATCATTGGTAGCATCCCAGGTTACTGAATAATTTCCTGTAGTATAATTTCGATTAACTAAAGTCTTAACATGCCCACCATTGAAATCAAACACCTCTAATGTTACAAGTTTTGATTCATTCAAACTAAAATCTATAGTAGTATTTGTTGAAAATGGATTAGGATAGTTCTGATTCAATACATCGCCGGTAGGTTTTGGTTGTTCAAATTCTTTTACGAAAGTTAAATCTGATGGTGTAAAATAATTGGGAGTGTTACCAGTCATTGTAGCACCCGGAGTTAAAGTATGACCAACCAAAGCAGGATGAGTTGCAGCATATCTGTAAGCTCTGAATACTCCATTATATGTTGGATAATTATCAACTTTTACTTTTTTTATTCCATCACGAGTCATCGGATTGATATATTCCCAAACTATAGAGGTATCGCTTGGTTTTACTTCAAAAAAATGACCATCATTCATTGAGCAAACCAGCGTATTTCCATTTGGCAAACGCTGAGCACTACTTCCGATAGTACTATAAAATGAAGTATTGTTCTTGCTTGAATACATCCAGACTACTTGTTTAGAAACATTCTTCTTTTCTTTCATAAGATTCATATCAGGTGATGATACGAAATTATATTTAGCATTTGGAGGATTCACATAGCTAGTATTTACAGTAAGATTTGAGTCTAAATAAGGATTTATTTCTACAATATAAGATTGAGGAGTAAGCTCAAATAGATTTTCAGCATTGTTGAATACTAAAAAATTGCCTGCTCCTGGAAGCCCTGCCTTAATCCACTGTATGTCGTGTGCTCCTCCTATTTGTTTATGTCCTGTAGTAGATTTTTCCCAATTCGTAAGTATTGACGGAGGGTTGCCCTGATTATATTTTGCAGGATCTCCAAATCTATATAGGAAATCGCCGGCAGTTGTTGCTGCCAAAGCTATACTGTTGGCTGGCTGGTTAGCTATAAAAGTATTGCCATGATCAATAACATAAAACTCCCCATGCACCGAATTGATTACAATTTGATCTAATTGTTGATTATAGTCTAAACTATTGCAATGCATCCAATCTTTTTGTACGCGATTGCCTGCTAAGTTAACATTTATCTTTCCCGGTTTATTCTTTACAACTCCATAATTAGGTTTCGAAGGATATAAATCCTGAACAATATGATCGAAAAACCACCATTCCCAAATAACTGTTCCTTGTTTATTAACCTCAACAATAACGTCAACCTGAGCACCTGTGTAATTAGAAGTGGTATCACAACCGGCAGCCAGACATTGTGCCGGAGTAAGATCTTTGTTTGCTATATATATAAATGTAGAGTCGCCGAGCTTTGGATTGTATATCTTGGCAAAATCGTGATGCGGATAATAACCAGTCCTTGATTCGGTATATTGCCAGACAGTATTACCATTCCAATCCAATTCTTTCCAAACATTAGAATTGCTCGGATTTCCTCCTACAGCATCCAGTAAAGTGCCCCCTTCGGTAAATCGTGGATTAGTTCCGATGTTCCACGTATGTATCACGTGTCCTTCCATATCTATTAAATAAGAAGTGCCTCGTGTGCCAAACAAAGTATAACCAGTATAGGTTTTCGAAGCATCCCAATATCTGGTCTCGGTTTGAACCATAAATGATTCCTGAGCAAAATTTACTAAAGTAAATAGTAAAAATACTATGGTTAAAAGTGATTTTTTCATAAAATTGTCTTATTTAATTAAAATGATCTTATTTGTGTATTCCTGCTTAGCAGTATTAAGTTTGCAGTAATAAATCCCACTTGGAAACTCACTTGCATCCCATTGTAAAGAATGCATTCCTTTATCCATTTTATCATTTACTAATGTAGTTATCAGCTGCCCAAAAGCATTGTAAATATTTAAACTAATATTTTCAGCATTAGCTAAACTAAATTTAATAGTTGTAGTTCCATTAAAAGGATTAGGATAGCTGTTGAAAAGCTGTATTCCTGTTGGAGTTTGTCCGTTTTCATTAATACCGACTGTAGTTGGGTCAAACTTCCTAACCACTCTAAAACCGATATGATACCAAGGATGATTTGGGTCTTGAGGACCTCTGTAATAAGTAGGATTGCGGTTAGATATTCGCGAATGTCCATCGCTTTTACCATTTACCATAAGCCCGTTATACCAATTACCTCCACGCATTCCTCTGTAAGGTTTGCCGTCAGGCATAATAAATCCAGTTGTAGGTCCGGTAGGGTTGCTATAAGGACTTAAGCTATAATAATTCTGTCCATACCAATCATTAAGCATTTCCCAGGCATTACCCTGCATATCGTAAAGTCCGAAACCATTTGCTCCATTTAAAGTTTGATAAGTAGCTGCTGTTGAAGGCCAGTTAAAACTTGTTTTTTGCTTTAAAGTACCATCATAAAAACCTACTGGAGTAGTTTGAGGATAAACACCAGCTTCGTAAGGGTCGCCGGAAGATGGCAAATTAGCTCTGCTTTGATCAAGACTATCTCCACAGGCATAGTTAAAATAAGGATTTGTATGTCCGCCTCTACCAGCCCATTCCCACTCAGCTTCGGTTGGAAGTCGATAACCATTTTTAGAAAAATCGCAAGCCCAAGTAGTGAGATTATAGCAAGGCTGAAGTCCATTTTGAGCACTCAACCAGTTACAAAAAGCTGCACAACCGCTCCACATAACTCCCACCATAGGATGATAAGCTCGATAATCTGCCATTGTAAAAGAATTTCCTGTATAACTTATACTATAATACGAACCGAATTGATTGGTATAACAAATGATATTTGTATCACCTGTTCGGTATACAGTATTGTTTGTAACAGTAAGACCACCACTAAGCAAACTAGCATTTAAGTAGGTAAGAAACATCTGATTTGTAGTTTCAGTTCGTGACATATAAAAGCTATCAACTTTTACAGAATGAATAGGAGTTTCATCGCTTGGATGACCGGGGTCGACAAAGCCAAAATGATCTCCCATATCATAAATCCCGGCAGGAATTAATGCTTCATTAAGAAATAAATCTTTATTATCCATACCTCCTCTTACCAACAATACATTTTCGCTGGTGGTTTTTGGATTATAGGATACGATTCCATAATC
>CAYRBL010000218.1:0-2186 GCA_964422385.1 uncultured Bacteroides sp. | reverse complement strand
TGAAACTTCTTTGTTCCACCTGCGCTTACAGTTTCTGTTTTTGGATGTGCACCAATACCTCCACCCGAATTAACTGCCCATACTTTAGTAGTATCATCGCAACGTCTTTCACTTGTCCACCAATATTCGGCAAGTGTTTTTGTAAAATAGGCAGTATCAATTGCAGGATTTAGTTTTCCTTGATTATTAATGCTGAATAATTCAATGCCTGTTGGAAGTCGCCAGCCTGTAACGCCACCTAAATTTAAGCTGTTGCAGTAAGCCATAGCAGCTTCGTAAGTCATTTCGCCTCCATCGGTCTTTTGCCAAAGCAGTCGGGTATTATTGTCAGTAATCGTTCCGTCACCGTTATTGGTAAACGACATTGGATTTATTATAAAATCAGCATCCTCGCCATGAGTAGTTGTAAAACTAGTACTCTGACCGGTTTCGGTAAGTTTAAAAGGGATAAGTTTTTGAGCTTGCGCAACAGTAAAGCTAGCCCCTATAAGTATTGTGAACAGTATTTTCTTAAGCATACTTCTGTTTTTATTTAGTTTTAATTCTTTTTGTAATAAAAATCTTTTCTTTTCATATTAATCTTTACGTTTTCTTTCAGGTTTATTGTCAGGTCTGAAATAATCGCGTATTTCTTTTACTAATTCTCCAAATTTTTCCATTTGTTCGGGAGTGCAGATAGCCTTTAATTGTTTCGATTGTTCATATCTTAAAAGTTCCATTTGATATTCATTATCAGCTACTGCTTTTGCAAGAGATTTTATCAAATCTTCGCTTGTATTTTTATTAAACATAGCTTCGTTCATCGAATCTCTTTCAGCACGGATAACTTTTGAGAGTGCTTTTTCTTTATCGAAGAATCCTGAACGAATATCTTTAAATTGCTGAACTTGTTTTTCGCTAAGATTTAATTGATTTTTTAAAACATCCGAAACATCGCGTTGTTCTTCTCTATTTTCCCTTGGAGGTGGCTTGTGTGAAAAGTCTTTCCACAGAAAAATCCCAATAGAAAACACATTTAAAAAGACTAGTATTATTACTATTCTTATCAATAATTTTCGTTGTGCAAATACGTCCATGGCTTTTTTGGTTTATAATTGCTCATTAATTAAAAGTTCTTTTGAAATAAGTTGTAATTCGCTTTTATGCAAACTACTTTTGGTTGAAGTTTTGAATACAGAATTAAGTATAAAACTTATATTTATGACTAAAACAAAAAGCATTACAACAGTAAAGCTCTTTTTAGGAAAACCTACTGATGAAACACTTTTAGCTGTAGTAATTCTATCCATCAATGCTTGTTGCCATTGATGAGTAGCTTCAATTTCGCCAAGATTTTCAAATAATGTTAAAGCATCCGAAACGCTATTCTTAACTTCCGATTCTTTCATTGTTGCTGTTTTTTATTTAGACGATTATTAATTTGAAAGCTGTCACACATTCAAACTATTTTTTAGAATATATTCTAATTCTGCGCTTACTTTTTGTTTGGCACGAGATATTAAAGATTCAACCGCATTGAGAGTGGTATTCATAATTTCTGCAATTTCGGGATTTGAGTAGCCATCAATTTTACTTAAAGTAAAAGCCACTCTTTGATTGTCGGGAAGGTAAATTAGAGCTTTACTAACTGCTCTCATATTATCATCATCATGTAATGATTTGTCAGGCATCGCACCTCCTTTAAGCCAATTGGCGACTTCATCAATATGTAAAATTTTGCCTAAAGAAGAAATTCTTTTCTTACGATTACGTTTCTTAAGTTCATCCAGACATTTTGTAACTGTAATTCTATAAATCCATGTAGAAAGTTTGGCATCACCTTTAAATGTTTTTACTGATTGATAAACTTCGATAAAAACTTCTTGCGAAACATCTTCTGCATCTTGTTTATTTAATAAAAATCTATAGCAGGTATTAAGCACTCTGGGAGAATATTGAGCGACCAATTGGGCAAAAGCAGCTTTATCACCAAGCTTTAGTTGATATAATAAATCTGCCTCCATATCTTAACTTAAGAAATGTAGTTATTAATAAAAAGAAGTAACAAAAGCTCCGCCATATCAATTGTTTTGGGTTCGATTCTCAAAATAATAAATACAAAAAGGATTTACTAGTTATGAATTATAATGAAAATATAGAGTAAAAAGGGAAGAAAAGGTTTAATTTGGAAATAGATTTTTATGTTT
>CAYRBL010000217.1:0-5998 GCA_964422385.1 uncultured Bacteroides sp. | reverse complement strand
GTGAAAATATTAATTCTACATGGAGAGTTTATGGAAGATTTTCACAAAGATTCCCTGGAGAAAAAGAAAGTAAATCTCTTGTAAAAAATGTATATTATAGTATCCAAGCAGATTATACTAAAGTTAATTCAACTAGTGAAGATGTGAATCATCTTGATAAATTATTTGAATATGGTTATGTAGGGAAATTTAAAACTTATAAATCACCATTCTTCCAGATAGGTTCAGATACTTTAAAAACAGGTCAGATATTAAATAATGTATGGGTTTTGGCAAACGTATATGATACTTTAGTTACTTTCCAACGTTCAGAAATTAATCCAACTTTATCTAATTATACTTCTCAATATTATAGTTTATTTAATTTGTATTCTGGATACTACCAAAATTATACAATTATTCAACAGTATAAAGCTTTATTAAATGGACAAACTCCTCCATCTGTATATGGATTAATTAGCAATACAGGATCTGTTTATAATGGTTATGGTAAATCTGAAGAAACTCAATTTTCAATTAATGCAAACGGTTCTGCTGATATTGGAGACCATGCAATAGAATTTGGTATTCAATATGAACAATTAGTTGAAAGAAGCTATAGTGTAAGTCCTGTAGGTCTTTGGACATTAATGCGTAACTTAACTAATAGACATATCAGACAGTTAGATACTGACAATCCTACTTTACATCCAGGTGGTATGGTTGATACATTATATTATGATTATAAATATTCTCAAATTGAACAATCATTTTTTGATTATAATTTAAGAAAAACACTTGGTATGGCTATTGATGGTCATAAATTAAGTGATTGGATTGATATTGATAATTACAGTCCGGATTTATATAAAATTAATATGTTTAGTGCTGACGAATTATTAAATGAAGGAAATTCTTATGTAGGTTATTATGGATATGATTATACTGGTAAAAAATTATCAAAACAGCCTTCTTTACAAGATTTCTTTAGTGCAAAAGATGAATATGGTAACTATAAAAGAGAAATTGGCGCTTTCGAACCTCTTTATATGTCAGGTTATATTCAAGATAAATTTTCATTTAGTGATTTAGTATTTAACGTTGGTTTACGTATCGACCGTTTTGATGCAAACCAAATGGTATTAAAAGATCCATATTTATTTTATTCTTCAAAAACAGTTCAGGATGTAGAAGGAAAATACAATATCGAAAATGGTAAAGTTCATCCAAGTAATGTAGGTTCAAATGCAGTTGTATATGTTGATCAATTTACTGATGCTAGTACTGTGAAAATTTTAGGTTATAGAAATGGCGATATCTGGTATAATGCAACTGGTAGTGTTATTACTGATCCTTCTCTTATTAAAGGTATTTCAGGGAAACCAACCCCTTATCGTACGAATCCTAATCAAACAGCTATCAGTATTGATGCTTTTAAAGATTATGATCCTCAAACAACTTTCATGCCTCGTATTTCATTCTCTTTCCCAATATCTGATGAAGCACAGTTTTTTGCACATTATGATATTATTACAAAAAGACCAACATCTGGTTTAAGAATGGAACCAACCAGTTATTTATTTATAGAAAAAATTGGATCTAGCATTATAAATAACCCTAATTTAAAACCTGAGCAAACTACAGATTATGAATTAGGTTTCAAACAAAAGATTTCTAATTCATCTGCTTTAACAATTTCAGCTTATTATAAAGAAATTCGTAACAACGTTCAAGCTAAATTATTTGCAGGAGCTGATCCAAATCCAAACTATATTTCATATACAAACATTGACTTTGGTACTGTAAAAGGTATGATTATTAGTTACGATTTAAGAAGATCAAGTAATATAAGAATCAGAACAAGTTATTCATTACAATTTGCTAACGGTACAGGTTCTTCAGCTACTGATCAATTAAGTTTAGTAAGTTCAGGACAACCTAATTTAAGAACTATGAACTCTCTTGCTTATGACCAACGTCATGCTGTAAAAGTTAACTTTGACTTCCGTTTTGACGAAGGTAAAAAGTATGATGGACCTACTATTACCAGAAAAATTAAAGGAACTGACAAAGTTCAAACTATCCCTCTATTCGAAAATACTGGTATTAATATTACTTTTAACGGTGGTTCTGGAACTCCTTATACCAAAAGAAATATTCTTGACAACAAAATTGAAGGAAACGTAAACGGTTCAAGATTGCCTTGGCAATTCTGGGTAGATGCACAAATAGATAGAGATATTATGCTTAAAGTAAATAAAAGTGATGGTAAATCTAAAAAAGTATTATATCTAAATGTATATCTACAATTATTAAATGTACTTAATTCCACAAATACTATAGGTGTTTATTCAACTACAGGTAATCCTAATGATGATGGTTATTTATCTGCTGCACAAAATCAATCAACTATTGGTACTCAAACAGACCCTCAATCATATAGAGACTTGTACTCTGTTATGACTAATAATCCATATAATTATTCACTTCCTAGAAGAATTCGTTTAGGAGTTATACTTAACTTTTAATTAAATAATTTAGAAATTAATGATCTTTAACATATATAAGTTATGAAAAAAATAATTCAAATCTTATTTTTAATTACTAACATATTATTTTTAGCTGGTAATACTTATGCTGAAAAATATGTAGGTGACAAAGGAAAAACAAGTGTAGTTAAACATACAAAAGCTGCTCTTTGTAAACCTGCTACAGGTTCAACCGATCTTGATCTTAATAACGTAAGAGCAAGAATAAACACTGGTGGTGATATGTGGTGGGATTTCTCCAGAGCTCAGTATGAAATTCCTAAAGGTTCAAGAAAAACTTCTTCTTTTGCTTGTGCTCTTTGGATTGGAGGTTTAGATGTTAACAAACAATTAAAATTAGCTGCTCAGAGATATAGATCTTTGGGTGTTGATTATTGGACAGGTCCTTTAACAGTTGATGGTACTGCTGCTGTTGATGCAGAAACTTGTACAAAGTGGGACAAACATTTTAAAATTACTCGTGCAGAAGTAGAAGCTTTTTTAGCTGATCCAACGAATCCAGATGTAAGGACTAAAGTTATTCAAGAATGGCCTTGGAGAGGTGATCAAGATAAAGGACAAACTCTTTTCTTAGCCCCATTTTATGATGCTAATGGAGATTATGCTTATGATATTGATGATGGTGATTATCCTTATTATGACTTTACAAACTCTTTGTGTCCTACAAATCCTGACAAACAAAATCCTGATGGTACTTGGAAACCAATGGATCCTACAATGGAAAGTGATCTTAATAATACTACACCAGGTCTTAAAAGAACTAAAGGTGGTATTTTAGTTGATCAGGTTTTAAAAGGTGATATGACTTTATGGTGGGTGTTTAATGATAAAGGAAACGTTCATACAGAAACTCAAGGTGATCCAATTGGTTTAGAAATAAGAGCACAGGCTTTTAGTTTCTCTACCAATGATGAAATAAATAATATGACTTTTTACACCTACGAAATTGTAAACCGTTCTACTTATACATTAACTGAAACTTATTTCTGTCAATGGGTAGATTTCGACTTAGGTTATGCTTTCGATGACTATACTGGTTGCGATGTTGGTAGAGGTTTAGGTTATGTTTATAATGGTAAAGCTCAAGATGGTTCTGGAGAATATTATGCATATGATGGCAACCCTCCAGCAATTGGTGTTGACTACTTCCAAGGTCCTTATATGGATCCTGATGGAGTTGATAATTTTAAATGGAAAGATACTGCTAAGACTCAACAAATTTGTGATTTTAGTATTAATGGTGTAAACTTCCAAAATGGTATTGTTGACGATGAACGTTTTGGTATGAGAAGATTTGTATATCATAATAATTCAGGTGGTGTAACAGGTGATCCATCTGTTGCTATTGAATATTACAATTTAATGAAAGCTATTTGGAAAGATAATACACACATGGTTTATGGTGGAACTGGACATTATACTTCTTCAGGTGCTATACCTAGTATTAATGCTGATTTTATGTTTCCTGGTAATTCTGATCCTTTGCATTGGGGTACTGGTTGCGGTCCTGATCCAACTCCTGGTAAATTCTGGACAGAAGAAACTGCCCACAACCCTGCTTACGATAGACGTTTTATGCAATCAGCAGGTCCTTTTACTTTAAGACCAGGTGCTGTTAACTATATTACTGTTGGTATTCCTTGGGCTCAAGCTCCAACAGGTGGTCCTTTTGCTTCTGTTGAATTATTAAGAGTTGTTGATGATAAATGTCAGGCTCTTTTTGATAACTGTTTTAAAGTTTTAGACGGTCCTGATGCTCCAGATTTAGTTGTAAAAGAACTTGACAAAGAATTAATTTTATTAATTACTAACAGAAAAGGTTCTAATAACTATAAGGAACAATATAAAGAACTTGATGTAAGAATTCCAGAAAAAGAAGTAAAAACTAATATCTTCTATAGTACTACTGTTTCTGCAAACGGTGATACATCTGTAACTATCGATTCAGTTGCTCATAAACTAGTTTATTTTGATAGATATTATCGTTTCGAAGGTTATCAAGTTTATCAATTAGCTGATGCTTCTGTTTCGGTAAGTGATTTACAAAATAATGATAAGGCTCGTTTAGTTGCTCAATGTGATATTAAAAATAAAGATGCTAATGATAATCCAATAGCACAATTAATAAATTACACCAAAGCTGATAACTTAGGAGGTGCTCTTGTTCCAGTTGAAATGGTTAATGGAAAAAATAATGGTGTTCAACATTCATTTAATGTAAAAGAAGACCTTTTTGCTACTGGTGATAGAAGACTCGTTAATCATAAAAAGTATTATTTCATGGCTATTGCTTATGCTTATAATAACTTTAAAAAATTCGCAGTTGAAGATCCTACAAATTCTACAAGTCAAAAAGAACCTTATAAAGCAGGTAGAAAAAGCCCAACTGGAGAAATTACACGCGTAATTGCTATACCTCATATTCCATCTCCTGAAAAAGGTGGTACTGTTTTAAATGCAGCTTACGGTTCAAGTCCTATGATAAAAAGAATCGAAGGACAAGGTAATGGTGGTTATACTTTAGATATGACTCAATCTTCAATTGACCAATTAATGGCTAAAACTTCTGCTCCTTATATTGTAGAAAACCCTATCTATAATAGTGGAAATGGTCCAATTGGTGTTAAAGTTGTTGATCCATTAAATGTGATGCCTGGTGATTATACTGTAAGATTTATTTTACCTAAAACTCCTTTGGTAGGAACTGATACTTTATCTCAAATGTTTTGGGAATTATCTTATACCTTAAATGGCGTTGCACATAAAGATACTTCTGAAGTTTCTATCTTAAATCAATATGAGCAGATTTTACCTTCTTTAGGTTTGTCTATCACTATTGGTCAGTTTGATAAATTAGCAAAACAAATTAATAATACTTCTACTACCGGTAATGATGTAAGGGAACTTGGCCTTATTGGAGGAGAGTTAACTTATAGTGATAGTACTAAACAATGGTTATTTGGTGTACCAGATATCGATGCAAGTCGTACTGGTTTCAACTGGATTCGTTGTGGCTCTACTCAAGTAGGTTCTACTGCAACTGCTGAAGAAAAGAAAACTGAAGATTATTATTATCATGGATACGATTCTCATGGTGATGCAACCAATATTTTCCTTGATCCAGCTAAACAATACGGAAATATTTTAGGAGCTACTTGGGCACCTTATCGTTTAACTTCTGTGTATATTAATGGTCCTGCTTATTCTCCAATTGATGCTACTAATGTTGCTTCTCAAGATCCAATGAATGTATCTTTGGAAAGAAATGATTTGAATAATTTAGCTAATGTGGATGTAGTATTTACTCCTGATCAATCAAAATGGACCAGATGTCCGGTTATCGAATTATGTGATGATCCAGCATTGGTATATAATACTCCTAAATTCAAATTAAGAGCAGATTCTTCACGCAATAAAGAAGGTGTTGTTGATCCAAACGAAGATTATGTTACAGGTATGAGTTGGTTCCC
>CAYRBL010000216.1:0-6051 GCA_964422385.1 uncultured Bacteroides sp. | reverse complement strand
AAAAAATAAAAACAAACAACATTAAACTTATTCACAACATAATAAACCTAATTACGAATAGCAAAGATGTAATGGCAAAGTGGATACATATTATAACGAAGGGAAAGATATGGTTGGAAATGCTAAGGTTTTGCTTTCTTCTTACAATAAATATTTTGGCTAATGTGCAGATTATATACTAATAACACATTTACATATATCAAAAAAATACATTATATAATAATAAGAAATAAAAAAGCCCCATTTCGTAATTACGAGATGGGGCTTTTTTATTATTAATATGCATTAATTAAGATTCCCTTTTCATTAATTGCGCTGCAAACGAAAGCAGGTTTTGTTTTCTTTCGGTAGGAATATTTATTTGATTTAAATTTGTCAAAGCTTTATCAAAATACGCTTGCATTTCGGCAACAGTGATGGCCTCGATGCCCAACTCATTATATATAGCTTTCACACCATTTATTTTAATATCGCTATCGGATTCATCTAAGCTAAAAAACTTTTGCAACTGAGCATATCTTTCGCCCTTTGCCAATTGAAATGCTTTTAAATAAAGAAAAGTTTTTTTATTAGTGATAATATCTCCACCAGTTACTTTCCCAAATTTTTCAACATCAGAATACACATCCAACAAATCATCTTTTAACTGAAAAGCAATACCTATATTTACACCAAAATCATAAATATTCTTTAAGTTTTCTTCAGTTGCTTCCGCAATAATTGCTCCAGTCTTAAGGCTACAGCCCAATAAAACAGCAGTCTTCAGACGAATCATATTAATATAATCGTCAATTGAAACATCATTAGCAGTCTCGAAGTTGATGTCGTATTGTTGCCCTTCGCACACCTCAATTGAAGTTCTGTTGAATAGGCTCAATAAATCGGGCAACAACTTTGCATCAGCCTTTACAATGTATTGGTAAGCAGTAATAAACATTGCATCGCCCGAGAGTATGGCAATATTTGTATTCCACTTTTTATACACCGTTTCCATCCCTCTTCTGATAGGAGCTTTGTCCATAATATCGTCGTGAAGTAAGGTAAAGTTATGGAAAATCTCGATGGCAATCGCCGAGTTTATTGCTTTATTTATATCACCACCAAACATATCGCAGGCAAGCAAAACCAAAAGCGGTCGCAAGCGCTTACCTTCCTGCGAAAGCGTATAGGTTATGGGAGCATACAATTCCGAAGGGGTGCCCTCGAAAGATTGCTTGGAAAAAGAATCGGAAATTAGTTGTTGTAGTTCTTTTGTAGCGTACATTATTTTATTTAAGTAATTGCATTAGGTAATCTCCATAGCCACTTTTTAGCAATGGTTTAGCAGTTTCTATCAATTGCATATTATCGATAAAACCCATACGATAAGCAATTTCTTCGATACAACCAATCTTTAAACCCTGACGTTTTTCGATTACCTCAACATATTGCGAAGCTTCGTTTAATGAGTCGAAAGTACCTGTATCCAGCCATGCTGTACCTCTACTTAAGATACCTACCTTTAATAAATCGTGCTCGAGATAATATTTGTTTACATCAGTAATCTCGTACTCTCCCCTTTTACTTGGCTTGATGTTTTTAGCAACATTTACAACAGAATTATCATAAAAATAAATACCAGGAACCGCATAATTTGATTTAGGTTCGATAGGTTTTTCTTCAATAGATATAGCTTTATTATCTTTATCGAATTCAACTACACCATATCTTTGTGGATCGGATACGTGATACGCAAAAACGATGCCTCCAACAGGGTCGTTACATTCGGCTAATAAATTAGCAAGTCCACTACCATAAAAGATGTTATCACCTAATATTAATGCAACTTTATCGTCACCTATAAATTCTTCGCCAAGCACAAAAGCTTGCGCAAGTCCATTAGGCACTTCCTGCACTTTATAACTAAATTTACACCCAATCTGATGCCCATCTCCCAATAATCTTTCGAAATTAGGAAGGTCTTGAGGTGTCGAAATAATCAATATTTCTCTGATTCCTGCCATCATTAATACTGACAATGGATAATACACCATTGGCTTATCATATATAGGCATCAACTGTTTACTGACTGCAATAGTCAATGGATGCAACCTTGTTCCTGATCCACCTGCTAAAATTATTCCTTTCATATTATTTGATTTTTTAATTCAGCCAAAATTAAACATTATTTTAGTTCTACAATGCATTTATTTTTATATTTTTAATAAAACAAGTTTAAATTAACATTTCTAAACAAAATAAAACTGTTAAATAGTTATTAATTTTCTTGTGTTATTTAGATTACAGTCCTTAATTAGTGATTGATATAGTTGTTTATTATTTAGAATTGTTCTAAATTACCATTCGAGTACCACAATATTAAAACATAATTGTTAGTTTTGTAAATTATTTATATAAAGTTTTAAAAAAAGACATTTTAATTACTATTAGTAATATAACATTAAATCAACAATGACAAAAAAGTTTTTATCCTTAATTATTGGAATAACAGTTGTAACTTTATTCGCTGTAATTTCATGTCAACACGACACTACTCCACCTATAATAGACCCGAGTACTGTGCCAAATGGAATCTGTTTTTCTGACGATGTACTTCCATTAATCCAATCTAATTGTTCTTACGCAGGATGCCATTCAGGAGGACATGAGCCTAATCTATCAACTTATGGAGAAATAATGAAATTGGTTAAGATAGGAGATCCTCAAAATAGTCGTTTGTATAAAACAGCTATTGGAAACGAAATGCCACCTAAGCCACATGCTCTATTAAATCTGGAGCAAGTAACATTAATCTATGGTTGGATCGAGCAGGGTGCACTAAATAATTCGTGTGCTTGCGATACAAATGTGTTTACATTTAGTGGAGCTGTTTTGCCAATAATAAAAAGAAATTGTTGGGGATGCCACAATACAAATAACGATAGACCACTCACCAATTATCAACAGATTTCTGATAATGCAAGTAATATTGTTGATGATATAACCTATGCTAATAATCCTATGCCAAAGCCTCCAACTGCAAAACTGTCGGATTGCAAAATTACACAAATACAGAAATGGGTTAATAGTGGATCACCAAATAACTAATAGAATATGAAAACAAGACCAATAATATTTACAATAATCATAGCGGTAATCTTTATTTTTAACAGTTGTTACCGTGATTCAGAAGAGGCACTTTATAGATTTGTGCCAGCCAATTGCGACACAACCAACGTAACCTATTCAGGAACTATCAAAGCAATTGTTGATGGCAATTGTATTAGTTGCCATACAGGTGCTGCTGCAGGTGGTGGATATCAACTCGATTCTTATGCTGGCATAAAAGTTGTAGTTGACAACGGCAAACTTATTAATTCGGTTACTTATGTTTCGAATGGTATGCCTAAAGCCGGTAAAATGGATGCTTGCAGAATAAATCAAATAGTAGCTTGGGTAAATCAGGGAGCTCAAAATAATTAAGAATTAATAATTACAAACAAATATATTTAATATGAAAACGTGGTTAAAAGTAGTGCTTATCCTCTTTGTAGTAGGATTAATAGCAGCCTTTGGTGTGTATAAATACATCAACAAACCTAATAAAGATATCGAAAAAGCAAAAGCAGAGTTTACTGTTAAAGCTGATGATATCTACAAAGAATACACAGCCAACAAAGCAAAAGCTGATTCATTATATAATGAGAAAGTAATTGAAGTTAGTGGTAATCTTACTAAAGTTGATGCTCCTTCCGACACCTTAGTTGTTGCTGTTTTTACAATGAAACAAGACACAACTCAAACTAAAAGTGATGATTTGTTAGGCGAACTTAATGCCGACGGTGGTTTAAGGTGTACAATGTTGCAAAAGTATATTGACGAAACCAAAAAGCTAGCTCCAGCTTCAGCAGTTAAGATTAAAGGGCTTTGCAAAGGTATGTCGGGTACAGATTTGATCATAGAAAAGTGTTCAATAGTTAAATAAATTTTAATAATCAATAAATAAATAGTAAAAATGAAAACAGTTTTGAAATTCGTAATCGTGCTTATGATGTTATCATCAAGTGTATTTGCACAGAAATATATTACTAAGAATGGAAAAATCACCTTTAACTCTGATGCTCCTACTGAAAAGATAGAAGCTAAAAACAATCAGGTTAAAGCTGCTTTGGATGCTGCTACTGGCGATGTAGTTTTTCAGGTTTTGATTACTTCTTTTGAGTTCAGACAAGCGTTGATGCAAGAACATTTCAACGAAAACTATATGGAGTCATCTAAATTCCCTAACGCTACTTTTAAAGGGAAAGTCACCAATCTTAAAGATATTAATTTTACTAAAAATGGTAAATACAATGCAGTTGTTGAGGGGGACTTAACCATACATGGTGTTACTAAAAAAGTAAAACAAACAGGTACCATCGAAATTAAGGATGGTAAAGCTACTATTAATTGCAAATTCAATGTAGCGATTAAAGATTATAAAATAACTATCCCAGGAGCAGTAACAGGGAAAATAGCTGAGATTGTTCAGATTATTGTTGATGCTACAATGGACGCAAAAAAATAATTTAAAATAATTAATGACTCCGTTTTGCCTAGGTGAAACGGAGTCTTTTTATTCAAAATAATATGAAAAAACAATATATTCTTTTTATTTTTCTTTCCATCTTTTTTGTGAATGCTTCTTTTGCACAAAGCTTAGAAGATGAGTTTGGTCCTGATGCTAAACCTACAGGCTTTGCGTATGCTGCTTTTAAAACCTCGCACATCGTAATCGGACAATCTATAGAAAGTCCTGCAAAAGGAAATCTTAACTTTAGTATTTCTCATCATTTTGGTGCTGTAAATAGTGGTCCTTATGATTTTTGGGGTTTAGATCAATCTGCTTTTATTCGTTTTGGATTAGAGTATAGTGTAAACGATAGATTTTGCATAGGTGCAGGCAGAAGCAATGTAGGCAAAACACTTGATGGTTCTATAAAATACAAAATTCTTCGTCAGACTGCTGATGACAGAATACCTATTAGCCTTTCTTATTATGGCGATATGACTATTAATGGAACTCATTGGACACACCCTGAATGGGACAATCATTTTTCGTCAAGATTGGCAGTTGTAAATCAACTGTTGATTGCTCGCAAATTTAGCAATTCATTCTCTTTGCAACTTACACCTTCTTATATCCATAAAAATATAGTTGCATTAAATACCGATCCAAATGATATCGTAACCATTGGTGGTGGCGGTAGAATGAAGCTTACAAAACGTATGTCGGTTAATGCAGAATATCATTACATCTTAACTAGCCAGACTAAAAAAGATTTTGATAATTCTCTTTCATTAGGTTTGGATATTGAAACAGGTGGACACGTATTTCAGTTTTTTGTTACCAATTCTCAGCCTTTATTTGATAGAGGATTCTTAACAGAAACCAAAGGTGCCTGGAAAGATGGTTTTATATATTTTGGATTTAATATTGTAAGAACATTTACTATTGTAAAGCCAAAAGGATTCTAAGATTGTAATCCAATTATAAAAAATAATAATCTTTCTTCAGATTTTATAAACTGATGACAAGGTTAACACTCACAAGCCCGAGCTACTTTAGTTCGGGCTTTTTATTTATAGCGTAGTTATTTATTTTTTCAAAGGCATTTATATAAAAAACAGAAATATCGAATTATAATTCATAATAAATACATTTATAGTGATTGGTAGCGACTTTTAGTATTAAAACAAAATACGACTTTGGCTCGGCGCCGACGTAAATCACGTCGGCTTTGTAGTAACTCACGTCGGCGCCGACGTAACTTTGGTCGGCTTTGTAGTAATTAAGGTCGGCTTCGACGTAAATATGCTCGACGTCGAGGTAAATCACGTCGGCTTTGTAGTAACTCACGTCGGCTACGACGTAAATTACCTCGGCTTTGTAGTAAATATGGTCGACGACGACGTAAATAAGCTCGGCTTTCTCCAGAAGTCGTAGAATTTTTTTCTATTAAAACATACTTAATAGCATATTTTCAAAAAGGATTAACCTAATTTTCCAGTCATCTATAAAGAAATTATTAC
>CAYRBL010000215.1:0-6063 GCA_964422385.1 uncultured Bacteroides sp. | reverse complement strand
TATGGATTATGTAAAAGCAAAGAAATTCCTTGGGCAACATTTCCTTAAGGATGAAACTATCGCATTGAATGTTGCAGAAAGCATCAGCGCTGAAACTGTAAATGTTTTAGAGATAGGACCAGGTACAGGAGTTTTGACCAAGCATCTTTTAAATAATGATAAGCTGAATCTATTTGTTGTAGAAATTGATCGGGAATCCGTAGTTTATTTAAATAAACATTATCCTGAGCTTAGCGACCGCATTATTGAAGGTGATTTTTTGAGGATGAATGTGGAAGAAATCTTCCCCGAAAACTATTCGATTGTTGGTAACTTTCCTTATAATATTTCGAGTCAGATATTGTTCAAAGCCTTCGATCATCACGATAAGGTGATGGAAGTGGTAGGTATGTTTCAGAAAGAAGTAGCCGAACGTATTGCTTCCAAACCTGGCAAGAAAGCTTATGGTATTTTGAGTGTATTGTTGCAAGCTTTTTATGATATTGAATACCTTTTTACGGTAGAACCTCACGTATTCGATCCACCACCAAAAGTGCAGTCTGCTGTAATAAGATTGAGAAGAAACCAGACTATAAAGTTGGATTGCGACGAAAAACTTTTCTTTAGAGTAGTGAAAACAGCCTTCAATCAACGCAGAAAAACCTTAAGAAACGCACTTTCTGTTTTTATATTTACCGACGAACTTATCGAAAGCGGAATATTAACCAAAAGAGCCGAACAGCTATCAGTTACCGAATTTGTTACCTTAACAAACGCAATAAAATAAAGGGAAAGATTAAATTGCGTATGCATATAATTGTTTTCCTAGTTATTTACTACCTTTCTTTTATTAATTGTTAATATTTTTTATTGAACAATACTTTTTAATTTAGCACGTTACAAAGAAACTTAAAAGGAATCTGAATTTATTTAGTCCTATGTGAAAGATTATAACTAATTTTGAAGCCTAATTTATATTAATAAATATACTAAATGAGAATCAAAGATCATATTCCAAATACAATAACACTGCTTAACTTGTTGAGTGGTTGTTTTGCAATAGTAGCGGCATTTAAATATGAGCTCGCGATGGCATCTATCTTGATTTTTGTAGGTGCGTTCTTCGATTATGTAGATGGTACAGTCGCTCGATTGCTAAATGCAAGGTCGGATCTGGGAAAACAATTGGATTCGTTAGCCGACGTAGTTACTTTTGGAGTAGTTCCTGGAATTATAGTATATCAATTGATAAACAAAGAACTTCCTATTGCTAATTATCCTTTTCTGCACGATAATATCGCTATGATTAGTGGTATTCCTTTCTTATTAACATTGTTTTCGGCTGTAAGGTTAGCTAAATTTAATATCGACGACCGTCAGACTATATCCTTTTTAGGTTTGCCTACTCCCGCTAACGCAATCTTCTGGGCAGCGATACCCTTAATCTATAAAAGTATCGAACCGGACTTTGCACCAAAAGGAATAATAGAAAACATAGAGTACACTATCTATTCTTGCTTCGGGAATCCTTATCTATTACTGGCATTAAGTATTGTGATGTCATTGTTTTTGGTAATTGAAGTTCCTTTATTCTCTTTAAAGTTCAAAAACTTTAAGTGGGAAGACAACAAAACAAGATATTTGTTCTTAATAACAGCCTTGTTGCTTCTACTATTCTTAAATGTATTCGCATTGCCATTAATAATATTCTTGTACGTTATATTTTCAATCGTTAATAATATCTTTTTATAAATAATATCAATTCAAACATGAAATTCAGAGCAGAGATAGACGTAATGCCACTTAGAGCATTATTAGACCCACAAGGGAAAGCAGTAACATCTAGTTTAAACAACATCAACTTATCAGAGGTAAGTAATGTGCGTATCGGAAAGCATATCAGTATGGATGTGGATGCCGATACTAAAGAAATAGCATCTGAAATAGTTGATAAAGCGTGCAAACTCTTGCTTCATAATCCTATTATGGAAAGCTACGAGTTCGTAATAGCCGAAGTTTAATATTAATACTTTTAACAATGTTTAAATCCAATAGCTTTATAAAAGCAATCATTGTTGCAATGTTTGTTTTTGTATCAATGTTATCCTTTAGCGGGTTTGCACAAATAATAACACCTGTAAAATGGTCGTATAGTGTGAAGCAAACAGGCAACGACGAAGCTGAATTAATATATACCGCCAAGATAGACAAGGGATGGCATTTATATTCTCAGTTTATGAAGTCGGGAGGACCCTTACCAACATTATTTATTTATGAAAAAGACAATAGCTTTAAGCTAATAGGTAAAGCATCAGAGCCAAAACCTAAGGTAGAACACGACGAAATGTTTAATATGGATGTTCAGTTCTTCGACGTAAAGGCATTGTTTAAACAAAAGATTAAAGTTCTTTCCAAAAAAGATTTTATAATAAAAGTAAAGATTGATGCGCAAGCTTGCAACGACGAAACATGTGTTCCAGTAAAGGACGACGGTGAATTTAAAGTAAAGGGAAACCCTAAAGGCGAAACCGTTGAAGCAATAAAAGCAGATAAAAAAGATACAGCAATTGCAACTACTAAAGACACATCAAAAGTAGTAGCTCAAGCATCTGATACCAATAAAGCCAATGGCAAAATATCAAAACCAGCAAATGGCACCGAAGAAAAAGGTTCGTTATGGTTATCGTTTTGGCTTAGTTTTACTGGTGGATTACTTGGTCTGTTAATGCCTTGTGTGTTCCCAATGATACCAATGACAGTCTCTTTCTTTATGAAAAGCGGTTCGAAAGGAAAAGTACAAGCTCTTATATTTGGAACATCCATAGTAGTATTATTTATATTGTTTGGCACAATTCTATCGCTTGCATTTGGTCCTAGTTTTGCCAATATGATAAGTACACATTGGTTGCCGAATCTATTATTTGCTTTAATATTTATTATTTTTGCAATATCCTTGTTTGGATATTTCGAAATAGTAGTTCCAAACTGGCTTATTAGTAAATCGGTACAAAACGAAGAAAAAGGAGATTATATAGGTCCTATATTTATGGCTATCACATTGGTTTTAGTGTCGTTCTCATGCACACTTCCTATCGTAAGTAATGTTGCTATAAGCTCTATAGGTGGAGAATTTATCAGACCTATCATTAGTATGTTTGGTTTTTCTTTAGCATTTGCAATTCCTTTTACATTATTTGCATTCTTCCCAGGATGGCTAAAGAACATGCCAAAATCAGGAGGCTGGTTGAATTCTGTAAAGGTTGTTTTAGCATTTGTAGAACTTGGTTTTGCATTAAAGTTCATCAACGTACCTGATCAAACGTATCACTGGCGACTATTAGATAGAGAAATTTATCTTGCTGCATGGATCGTTATTGCATCAATGTTGGGTTTATATTTATTAGGCAAACTAAAGTTCCCACACGATGACGATATGCCAGTTCAAAAGAGTTGGTTTAGATTATTCTTAGCAATTGCTACCTTTACTTTTGTGGTATATATGATACCAGGTATGTGGGGTGCGCCTCTTAAAGCACTTTCGGGTTGGATGCCTCCTCCAGAAACACAAGATTTTGATTTAACAGCTCAGATAAGAGACAATGCAGGTTCAGGTGCAGCGCCAACTAAAACACTTAGCTTGTGCGAGGATGCTCGTTATGCAAAAGACCTTACATTACCTTTAGGTTTGAAAGGTTATTTTGATTACAACCAAGCTTTGGCTTGTTCTAAACAACAAAACAAACCTTTATTTATTGATTTTACAGGTCATGGTTGTACCAATTGTCGTAAGATGGAGAATCAGGTTTGGTCTGATAAACGAGTTTTAAAGCTGTTGAAAGAAGAATTCATAATCGTTTCGCTTTATGTAGATGATAAAGTTGTGGCATTAGAAAAGCAAGATTATTACACCGATAAAAAGGGTAAAGTAATTACGATGCTGGGAGATAAAAATGGTGACATAGAAGCTACGAAGTTTGCCTCTAATGCTCAACCATGGTATCAGATTTTGGATGCTGAAGGTAATGCTTTAGTTGAACCAAGAGGTTGCAACTTAGATGTGGATGCTTATATTAAATTCCTTGAAAAAGGTATAGAGGAATTCAAGAAGAAGAAAAAATAATATCCTTTTGCAATTGCCATAGCATGTACATAAAATAAATAATTAGGATGGTTTGCAGCAAGCAGGCCATCCTTTTTTGTTTTATTTATACTTAAAAAACAGAATATATATAATATTGTAATTATATTAGATTTATTTCGTACTTTTGAAGTCGTAAAACCTACCTAACTTTGAGCTTTGTAATTTATGTTTTAAAACAAAATAATTTATTAATATTTATACTATGAAAAAAAGAATTCTCTTTAGCATTGCCTTGGTATTTGTGTTGCTACTCACCTCGGTGAAAGCACAGATGACCCAATACACTTATGATTTTAATAATCTAACTATGGGCAATCTCAATGGTCAGGATAACTGGACCACTGTTCTTAATTCGAATACTTCTGTTTCTTTCGACTTGGTTGTGGGATACAATCAGGGGACAGGTTCTACAACTCCCGACAATACTTTGGGTATTTTCTATAATAATAGTGGAGGAAATTATGGTAGAACGGCTTCCCGAACTACTACCACTTCATTCCCTTTCAACTTTTCAATTGGTGGGATTATGGAGATAGAAGTTGACATTAACACTGCATGGTGGGGTACTTTCTTTGGCTTTGGCTACGATGCTAATAGTAATGGAATCATTGTGCCGGGTATCGAACAACAAGTTGGTTTCGAATCTGCAGTTGATGGTGGCTTTGGAATATACCTTACGCAACAAAACACAAACAATACCGTGTTTATGAAGCCAGACGGTACAAAAGTCCACATTGTATACGATAGCTTGCCGGGATGGAATAAATGGAAATTCTTCCTCGACTTTGATGCAAATGGAGGCGCTGGTGCTGTAAGTTTGTTTGCAAAGAAACCGGGTGGCAACTGGAAAAACATTTCTACGGTTCAAAGTCTAAACCTTGGCCTTACTCCAGGTTCTAATGATAGGAAAGATCCAGCTAAATGGACTAAATTATTCCTGAATGCATTGGGAGGTTATTCAGCCTTTGATAATATAGTTATTCGACAACCAAATACTGGTGGTTTGATCTATCAATATCTCACTTTCCCTAACCCACCTGCCAATCATCTTACAACGGATGGTCCTTTTGTTGCCAAAGCTATTTCCAGTAAAGGTCTGCCTGTTAACTGCACTATTACCGGTCCGGCTACCTTGGCCAATGACTCTGTGGTGACTGTTACCGGAGCAGGCACTGTTACTATTACGGCGCATCAGCCTGGCAATGCTACAACGGCACCTGCTCAGGATGTTTCTGTTTCGTTCAACGTTATCGATCCTTTGACTGTGATTCCTCAAGTGGATATTAAGAATCCTGTAAATAATAACATTGTACGTGCTCCACACCTCAACGCTATTCCGCTTTCGGTGGCTACATCCATTGCCAATCCCGATTTGTTGAGCATCTCTAATGTTACTTTTACTATTAATTCTTCTGCAATAATACAAGCAGTGCCTACTAATAATGGTTATTATATTGCATATTGGACTCCTCCTGCTTTTGGAACTTATACTATTAGTGCAATTGCCGTTAGCTCTGGTGGTGTTTCTAATTTTAAGACGGTAACTTTCCAAGTTGTTTCCGATTCGGCTGCTATGGATTATAAAATTATTGACACGCTTCATTTTGCAAATGTTTTAAATAATAAGCTTGACACTACACTTATATTTCCAAGTTTCACAGGGGTACATCCTAAAATAACAGCTTATGTTAAGTATGATTGCCCACCCGAAGGTTGTGAAGCATGGGACGTTATAGCTTATTTGAATATAAGAGGTGCAAACGGGGAATGGATGGAATTGCTCCGATATATTACTCCTTATGCGTTGGCATGTGGAGATAGTATCGACGTTACCGACTTTGCATCTCAGTTGCAGGGTAAAATTGATATATCTGTAGTTTTCCCAGCCAAATCTAAAGTTACGGTTACTTTAAAATACAAAGATGGATTTCCTACCTATAAAT
>CAYRBL010000214.1:0-6169 GCA_964422385.1 uncultured Bacteroides sp. | reverse complement strand
TTGCTATCATTTTTAACAACACAATTTATCTTAATAGGAAAAAGACCTGCATTTTTTGCAGCAATAATACCTTCTTTTACCTTTTCTATATCACCACCTCTAGTAATAGTCTTAAACTTTTCGGCATCCATAGTATCCATACTAATATTTATACGGTGAAGTCCATTTTCTTTTAATTGAAAAGCAAAATCTGAGAGAAAGATGCCATTAGTGGTCATGCTTAAATCATTTATTCCATCAATTGTCGAAAGCATTTTAATTAAATTTACAATTCCTTTTCTTACCAAAGGTTCGCCTCCAGTAATTCTAACCTTATTTATACCATTATTTACAGCAATCTTTGTAAATTCATATATTTCTTCGAAAGAAAGAATATCATTATGCGAAAGCAATTGCACACCTTCCTCTGGCATACAATAAGTACATCTTAGGTTGCATCTATCAGTAACGGAAATGCGCAGGTAATTTATAGTACGATTATAGTTGTCTAACACCTATGATTTCTCCTTTTTTGATTTCAGATTGCCCTTTTTCCATCCAAATAATACCATTGGCAAAAGCGTAAGAATGTATGTGTGCTGAGCCATGATATTCGACAGGGAAAATTAATCCTTCCTTAATAATTACAGGAATAAAAGATTTGCGTTCTGTTTTTTTTCGTTTAAAATCTATTCCTATGGGAATATTTAAAACAGGAATATCTTCGATAATTCCCATCATTTTTCTTAATAAAGGCTTTACCAACATTTCGAATTGTACGAAAGAAGAAACAGGATTTCCAGGCAAACCAAAAATATATTTATCATCTTTAATACCAAAAACAGTTGGGCGTCCAGGCTGAACAGCTATGCTTTTGAAAAGAATATCCACTCCAATTTCTTTCATTATTTCGGGTACATAATCAAAGTCGCCCATAGAAACTCCGCCAGTTAAAATTACAATATCATTCTTATCAAAAGCATTTGTAATCTTCTCGAAAGTTGATTCCTTAGTGTCTAAAGCAATTCCCTCATAGTTCGCAATTGCTCCGGCTTTGTGCACCTGAGCAATCAATTGCCAGGCATTAGAATTTCTAATTTGTGATATTTCGGGGATGCAATCCGGTTCTACTAATTCATCACCTGTTGAAATAATTCCTACCTGTGGTTTGCAAAAAACCTTAGGATTTACTGCACCCACTGAAGCCAGTACCGCTATATCCTGAGTTTTTATAAGTGTTCCTTTGCTTAAAACTAAATCACCTTTACGGATATCTTCAGCTTTTAAACAAATATTTGAATTTGTATTTTCTTTTGTAAATTTAACTTTATTATCTTTTTCAAAAGTATCCTCAACCATAACTACACAATCAGCACCAATAGGAAGCATAGCACCTGTCATAATCTTTGAACATTGCCCTTTCGAAATATCTTTTTCAGGTTTCTTTCCTGCTGGGATAACTTCCATAAGTTCCATCTCTGCATAAATATCTTCCTTTCTGCAAGCAAAACCATCCACAGCTGATTTATTAAAAGGAGGCATATCCATATCCGAAAACACATCTTCTGCCAAAACCCTGTCGAGAGCATCAAGCATACTTACAGTTTCAAAAGCTTTTTCCTTTGCAGAATTATTTACAATTGAAAGTGCTTCTTCAAATGTTATCATTTAATAAAATTAAAGATTAAAAGTAAAAAAAAAATAGTAAAAAAGTATTTTTTAAAATGTCAAACTACAACCTATACTTGGCATAAATGGTAATTGATCTACTCTTTGGTTTAATACTCTATCGAAATAGAATATATTTTGACGATCATATACATTTGTTATACTTAAGATAGTTTCTAAAGTAGAGTTATTAGATAAAAAGAATTTCTTTTTAACTGTAAAATCCAAACGATGATAATCTGGAAGTCTTCCTTTATTTAATCCAGCATAAAGTACTCCTAATTGCCCATTAGCTGTAGCAGGATTTCCTGAAAGATTATTATTAAAATCTAACTTCTCATAATAACCTTGTGTTTGTGTATAAGGAAAACCAGAGCCATAATTCCATCTAAAGTCAACTTCCCAATCAAAATTAGAGCCAATAACGTAAGAGAGCAATAAATTTACATTATGACGTCTGTCGAATGATGGAACATAGTCTTGCAATTCATCCGATCTGTTTACAAAACCTAAAGAATATACAGCCCAAACATAAAGTCTCTTCAAATCATATTTCATACTAAAATCAAAACCATAAGCATTGCCTGTTTCAATAACAAAGTCGGTCCTTAAATAATCAGGGCGATAATATACTGAAGTTGGATCACTATATGGATCTTCATTTGGGAAAACTTTTGTTCTGTTAACATTGGTTAGTTGAGAAAAGTTCTTATAGTATCCTTCTAAATTCAACGTAATATAATCTTTTAGATCATATTCGGCACCAAAGATGATATGTTGAGATTTTTGCAGACGACTATCTACTTCAACTTGCTTGTATTTTTCGGGCAAATCTACAGGACTTGAAAGGAAACCATAGAATAAATTTACAATGTCTAAGTCAGATCTTGCATCCATTAAGTTTTGTGAATAAATACCACTTGCCATTTTTAAACGAAGCTTATCACTTACCAAATATTTCATTGCTAAACGTGGTTCAGGAGAGGCTTCGGATAAAGAACCATAATATTGCAATCTGAAACTTGGTTCGAATAACAAATTCCCTATCGTGGCTTTGTACTTAACGTATCCTGCAACTTCAGAACTATTGTCGTTTTGATTTATTGCTTGTTTTACTGAATTAAAAAAGTTAAAGTCAGTTGTGAAACCTTGTAATTCCATACCATACTTCAACTGGTTTTTATCCATGATATAGGTAAAGTTTAAAGCCATATTAAATCCATTAATATCACTGCTCCTAGGCAAACCATCTTTATTTATTTCAGAAATATTATAATCAGAATATGCAAATATACCTTCCATTAGAACTGGAGAATTGCCGGGAACCACCATAAAGTTAGCTCCAAATCCATTTGCTACCCATTTAAAACTTGAAAGCGCTTTGTAATTACTTACATTATCATCATAATGAAAACCAAAGAAGTTTACTCTGTTACCATTTTGACCATTAAAAGTAATTTTACCATAAATATCATTAAAATTAAAAGGCAAACCTGCTGTATCTATATAACTGTAAAATATTTTAGAGCTCTGTGCTAAATATGAATTCTTAGCTGTAATAATAAAAGTGGTACTACTTGGATTGTCGGCTGACACTTTATTTAATGGTCCTTCCAACATCAATCCCGAACCAAATGTACTTGCATTCACTTTCCCAGATAATCTTTTATTGTTTCCTTCGCGTGTTGAAATATCCATAATTGATGATATTCTTCCACCAAATTCAGCACCAAAACCTCCGGTATAAACTTCGGCGCTTCTTAAAATATCTGTATCGAACACCGAAAACAATCCTATCGAATGGAAAGGATTATAAACCACCATTCCGTCTAATAATACTTTGTTTTGTATTGGCGAACCTCCTCTAATATATAATTGTCCGCCTTGGTCACCAGTAAAGATTACGCCAGGAATTACTTGTAAGTATTGTGCTAAATCAGGTGTTGCTCCTATAGTTGGTATTTGTTTTACTTGTTTAGGGGTAACTTTAAATTCAGAAGTTTTTGTTTCGGTTCTGGCTTCTTCTTTTGTGGATTCAACGCTAAAGGTGGGTAAATTATATGCAGCTTTCTTTACAATAATTTTCTTTGTGGTAGTTTCATCAGCTTTAATTGTTACTGGAATACTTACTGTATCATAGCCCATACTAGTAACCATCAACGTATAGTTTCCGGGAGGCACATTGGAAATTACATAGAAACCATTGGCATTAGATGTGCATCCAAATGTAGTCTTTTTAAGATAAATTGTTGTATACATAACAGGTTCTCCCGATTCCTGGTTTATAAATCCTTTTACGGATCCTTTGCCGGTTTGTGCATTTGCACCTGAAGTTACAAACAGGAGTATGAGTATAGTGATTATTGAGTAAAGCGTACTATTTTTTAAATTCATATTGTATTAAAATGAAGTATATTTTTATTTTAAAACTAAGTTGACAAAATTAGTTATTTATTTCAAAAATTATAACCTTATATTGTCATTATTATTGTTTTTTAAGATAAATTAGTATAATATTTTTATTATTCTCTTTTTTTATTAATAAGATATTAGTGAAGTATTCTAAAAATAAGTTCTTTCATAAGCTCTCCATCTGCTGCCGATACACTGCCCACTCCTTTAGATTTTAAATCATATTCTCTTATTAATGCTATTATCTGATGTAATTTTGCTTCAGGATAACTTCGTGCTGCATCTGTATAATCCTTTACAAAGAAAGGACTAACTCCTAAAACCGACGCCACATTATTATTATTCGACTTGTCGGCGATGTGATGATAGGTTAATATTTTTGCAAAATAACTATACAATATCGGAGATATCTTTACCAAAGGATTCTCTCTTGGGTTGGCAGCAAAATAATTAATTATCTGATTTGATTTTAAAATATCCTTTTTACCTAATGACTTCTGCAATTCAAAAACATTAAAGTCCTTACTTATCCCAATATTCTTCTCTATAATTTCGGGGGTAATGTTGGTATTTGGAGGCGTGTTAAGTATTAATTTATTTATTTCATTAACTATTTTGGTAAGATCTGTTCCTAAGAAATCGGCAAGCATAGTGGTGCCATCCTGCGTAATTTTATAGTTTTTTTCTCTTAAATAATCATTAATCCAAGCTGGAATTTGATTATCGTACATCTTTGCCGACTCAAACAATACTCCTTTTTTCTCAACATCTTTAGCGAACTTCTTGCGTTTATCTATTTTTTTATATTTATGGCAAATAACCAAAATAGTAGAAGGCACCGGGCTGTCAATGTACGCAGACAAATCTTCGAGTTTGTCTACTTCCTGAGCTTCTTTAACAATAACAACCTGATAGTTTGCCATCATAGGATAACGCTTGGCATTGCTTACAATTGTTGCCACATCCACGTCGCGACCGTACAAAACTGATTGATTAAACTCCTTCTCAACATCCGTAAGCACGTGTTCTTCTATATAATCCGAGATCACATCTATATAATAGGGTTCTTCACCGTGAAGCATATATACAGGACGGTATATTTTGTTTTTCAGATCAGTTATAAGTTCTTTAAAAGTCATTATTTCCCCTTTTAGTATTGATTGGTATAATCGAAATAAAGATGCTTGACCGTAAGCCCGTTATTTATTAATTGGTTTAACGAATCCACACCTATATCCAAATGTTCTTGCATATATGTTTCGTTAACTTTCTTATCAATCGCTTCTGTTTTAATACCCTCCGAAATCATTGGCTGGTCCGAAACAAGCAACAAAGCGCCTGTTGGAATATGATTGGCAAATCCCACAATAAAAACGGTAGCGGTTTCCATATCAATAGCCATACTTCTGGTTTTGCGAAGATATTCTTTAAATTCTTCATCGTATTCCCAAACTCTTCGGTTGGTGGTATAAACAGTACCAGTCCAATAGTCGCGATTGTAATCTCTGATAGTTGTAGAAATGGCCTTTTGCAAATTAAAAGCAGGAAGCGCTGGCACTTCTTTGGGGAAATAATCTCTCGACGTACCTTCCCCTCTAATCGCAGCAATTGGTAGTATTAAATCGCCCAAGTTGTTTTTCTTTTTCAAGCCACCACATTTGCCCAAAAACAACACAGCTTTAGGTTCTACGGCGCTCAACAGGTCCATTATTGTGGCGGCATTTGCGCTACCCATCCCGAAGTTTATAATAGTTATGTTGTTTGCTGTTGCGCAGGGCATTGGTTTGTCGCAGCCTTTGACGTCTACTTTATATTTTCGGGCAAACAAATCAACATATTTCTGAAAGTTTACCAATAATATATATTCTCCAAATTCCTCCAGCTTAATTCCTGAGTAACGAGGCAACCAATTGTCTACAATTTCCTTTTTAGTAATCATTAGTTTAGCTTTTCATTTTAATGTAAAAAGATTTTTACAAAAGTAGCATTTAATTACGAATTACGAATTACGAATTACGAAAAAAATGCAGAAAACATCAAAAGTCATTAATGAATTATGATTTTTTTATTAATTACAAAATTTCACCAATCAAATTCCTCCCATTTTAGG
>CAYRBL010000213.1:0-6177 GCA_964422385.1 uncultured Bacteroides sp. | reverse complement strand
TATCTTAGATGGTCAACTTTCTTTTATGGAATTAAAACCAGAAGTAAAGCCAATGAAAAGTATATTATCTTCTATTCTTTCCAAATTCACATCACCAAAAAAATAATCTTTCTTTAAGAATACTTTTCTTGATCTTTTGAATCGAGTGTTTTTATTTACTTTTAAGACTTAACCCTTAATTATATAAAAATAAATTTTAGAAAGCAAACAAATTTAGTTTGTATATTGCGTATAACAAAATTCTACGAATGTTTGCTATAACTTAAATTTCCAAACTCAAGAAATAAGAAAATTCCCCAAAGCCGACCAAACCGAAAATTATCATTTTTACAAGCTAGTTGGATTTTCTTTTTCTAAATTAGGAATATGGTTATAACATCTCGTTTCGAAGAAATAGTGTTATACGCAATATATGTTGACTTTTGTCAACATGAAGAACTCAACTCAAAAAGAAAATCGAGTTAGTTTTTAAAATGATAATTTTCGGTTTGGTCGGCTTTGAGGAATTTTTACTTAAAAAACTTTGAGCGTGGCATTGATTAATTGTCAATGGATAAGTGCGCATATTCATGAACGATTTTTCTTTTTTCCCAACGGGCGCAATACACGAACTTTTCATTACATGAAAATTCGTCTGCGCTTAAGGGTTACAAACCGGTGTGTAGAGACCACCAAAATTTAAGTTTAAAATGTCAATACGGAAGATTTAAGTATTTTCTTAAATCTCAAAACACTTGATAAAAACTGCAAATATTCTTATTGGCCGGTCTTTAATGATTGCACGCCAAAAAATAAATAGCTTATATTAATCTTTGCTAAATTCGTCTTTTTCAATTAAAAATTCAATTAATTGAATTTTTTTAGAGTGATCAATGAGTGGGAATTGGGAAATTATAATCTTCGGTGGTTTTATAATCATTAACCTAGTATTAGGATTGTATTTTAGCAAGGGTGTAAAGACAATAAGAGAATATGCTATCGGAGATAGAGATTTTAGTACGGCTACAATAGTTGCAACACTAGTAGCAACTTGGATTACAGGAGAGTTCTTTTTTGGGGATATTGTTGAGAACTATAATAACGGCATGTACATGATGTGGGCTGGAGTTATAGGTAGCTTAGTAGCGCTGTTATCTATCGGTATATTTTTTGCCCCTCGTTTAGCTGAATTTTTAGGAAGTTTATCTATTGCTGAAGCTATGGGAGGATTATTTGGCAAGAATGTTAGAATATTGACAGCTATATCAGGAATTATTGCGGCATCTGGAATGGTTGCTGTTCAGTTTAAGGTCGCTGGTACAGTTTTTGAATATTTAGGGGTACCTGGTAAATATGGGATAGTCATAGCTGGGGTAATAATAACGCTTTACTCTTCTCTAGGTGGTATTAAATCTGTTACTTTTACTGATGTAATACAATTTTTTACTTTTGGTACTATAATACCCATTATAGGTTTTTTTATACTAAACTCTCTAAATAGTTTAGACGATGTACAAGTTGTTTTCTCTACTAATAAATTATTTGATTTACGAGAGGTATTCGATTTTTCTCAACCTAAAGCATTTTTTTATTTAATCCTTTTCTTTTATATAGCAATACCAGGATTTGGGCCTCCAATATTTCAGAGAATTGCTATGGCTAAGGACGTATTTCAGGTTAGAAGATCGTTTATTATAGCTGCAATTACTTGTACATTTATTACTATTAGTATTTGTTGGATAAGTATTTTGATATATGTAAAACAACCGAATCTTGCTCACAACGATATAGTAAAATACTTAGTATTTAATAACGCTTATCCAGAACTAAAAATATTAATCTTAGTTAGTGTAATGGCCATGGTTATGTCTACGGCAGATTCCTATATTAACTCCACTTCGATTTTGGTAGTACACGATATATTTGAATCATTGAATATAAGAATATTAGATAATAGATTGATAGAGTCTCGGCTATTTTCAGCTTTAATAGGAATATTTTCTATAACTCTAGCATTTCGTGATGGTGGTCTAATGCAGCTACTGATAGGTACTAGCAGTTTTTATATGCCTATAGTAACGGTTCCATTTATTATGGCTCTTTTGGGATTTAGAAGTACTGAAAAGTCTGTATTAATTGGTATGTTTGCTGGATTCTTGACGGTAATATTATGGGATTATGTTTTTTCTAAACCATTCTTTAATTTAGATTCATTAATTCCAGCAATGATATCCAATTTAGTTGCATTAGTTTCTAGCCACTATTTATTAAAACAGAATGGTGGTTGGGTTGGTATTAAAGATAAGAGCGCATTGGAATTTTTGCAACGTCAAAGAACTACGAAAATTCAAGAGTTTGTTTCTGAGATTAAGAAATTTCACTTATTGAAAATCTTTAAATTTAATACGCCAAATAATGAGGTTACGTATATGTATCTCGGATTATTCTGTATAATTTCGATATATGTTACCATGCATACTATTCCTAAAGAAACACAAATTTTATATCATGATTTGTTGAATCTAATTATTACGAGTGTTTTATTTTCTTCTACCATATTAATTAGCTATCCTATTTGGCCTGTTCCCTTAAAGAGAAGCAATACTATAGCGATTTTATGGAATCTAATGTTATTTTATGCATTAATTTGTGCAGCATTTTTGCTAGTTATAATTAGTAAATTTGCGCAATTACAAGTCATGATTTTTATGATTAATTTAATTATGATATCAATTCTTGTGAGGTGGCAATGGGCATTATTTCTTATAGTAAGTGGAATATGTTTAACTACTTTTATAGCAAATTCATATCAATTTATTGGTACTGAGCCAAGCAGGTTTATTTCTTTAGAATTTCAAGTAGTATACCTATTATTATTCTTAAGTAGTATACTTTTAGTCTTCTTTAAACCTAAACAAGAACAATACGACTTAATTGAAGAAAAATCTGATTATTTAGCACATAGAATAGATAATCAAGCAATAGAGTTAAAGAAATCCTTAGAGTTAAAACAGGAATTTCTACGTAATCTAGAACACGAATCTCGTACCCCTATTACAGGAATTAGCAGTATGGGGCAAGTTCTATGGGACAATTATGACAAACTAAGTGAACAACAAAGACGCCAAGGGGTAAAAGATATTGCTAAAAGTTCTGAACGTTTAAATAGCCTTATTAGTAATATACTCGATTTATCCAAATTATCTGGTCTAAATTATCAGTTAAAAATAGAAGATATAAACTTTAGCGAATTGGTTTATGAAAGAGTAAAAACTTGCAAAAAATTATATACCGAAGATAAGTATAAGGATTTCCAAGAATTGATTCTTGATATAACTGATAACATAATCGTAAGTTGTGACAAAGATTATATTACAACCGCAATAGATAATATTGTTATTAATGCCATGCAATATTGTACTAATGGTAAGATTATAATAAAACTTTATAAAAACGAACAAGAGGAAGTAGTTTTTAAAGTTCAAGATGAGGGTATAGGAATACCTAAAGAAGAACTTTACGATGTATTTGGAGCTTTTACAGTTAGTTCAAAAACAAAAACTCCCGCTGGTGGAAGAGGAGTAGGCCTTGCTTTATCTAAAAAAGTCATTGATTTACATAACGGTAGAATTTGGGCTAAACAAAATCCTGATAAAGGTGTTACTATTGGATTCAATCTACCTTTAAAAAATTAGATAATTCGATCAACTGCTCATTTTACAAAAATGAATTTTAAAGAGCAAGCATTGTACCAATGCATCTTGCCAAAAATTCAAATATCATGATTAGTTTTCTTAATTATATTATTTTTAAATCGTTAGTAATGCTTAATCCCATTATTGCAAATCAATCTACTTAGACCTCCTAAACTTTATGCTAGGGGTGTACCATTATAAGTGCCTCTGGTATGAAGTATGGATACGGGTTGTTGTTTACAATAACTGGATTAAGCCCCTAACACCATTTTAATTAGGTTTAGGAGATTGATTATGAAAGACTACAGTTACAACTTATGGACTCTTACTGAGCTTCGTAAAGACGACCCAAGAGCTTATCGTTATAGTGTTTAATGCTAGATTCGGCAAAATTCAGGCTATAGAATATCAAGAAAATAAAGTCTTTGTTATTTCAGAAGAACAGTACAAAAAATTGCAAAATAGCTAAAGTATCAATATCAAGTTTTAATGCGTTTTAAAATGGGGTATTTAGCTCAAGCTACCTCAGTACATTTTTACCGAATTACCCTGTTTAAAACGCATTAGAATAAGAAATAGAGCTATATAAATTACCCAGCTTTGCTTTTTAATTTAAATTAAAAACTATTCTCATTAAAATCTTGTAAAAAGATATTTTATGTGCTACATTGTAGCTACAAATAATAAGAAAACTGAATAACTTTTATGTTAAATGACGCTATTGTACGTGCTCGTGTAAATGAGGAAATAAAAGAGGAAGCAACTATCGTTTTATCCGAAATAGGCCTTACACTATCAGACGCTTTTCGGATGTTAGTAATTCGTATTGCACGTGAGAAAGCACTGCCCTTTGAACCACTTGTACCAAATGCTAAAACGATAGAAGCTATAAAGGCGGCTAGAAGCGGTAATTTAATAACTGCGAGTAGTTTAGATAATTTGTTGACTGAATTAAATGCGAACGATTAAATACACTGCTCAGTTCAAGCGTGATTATAAACGCGAAAAACGTGGTCAACATAGGGTGTACCTTGATGATAAATTGCTTACAGTAGTGCGGTTATTAACTACAGACACACCTCTACCAGAGCTACTGCACGATCACTCTCTGACTGGTAATTTGAAAGATTGTAGGGATTGTCACATCAAGCCTGATCTCGTACTGATATATCGAAAAAACAATGATGATATTTTAGAATTAGTACGTCTTGGATCTCACAGTGAACTTGGTATCTAAAAAATACCAATGAATACCAAAAAAAACTTCTGCCACGAAACCCCATAATAATTTTTTGAAACTTCAGCAGAAGCAAAAAACTTTTATTGCCAACCACTTAAATTCTTAAAAAATAAATTTTGTGAGCATAGCGAACTCAATATAGTTTTTATTCCGAATTATTATCATTTTTCTATCAAAATTTTAGGTTTCATCCACACACTTATCCCTTTCATAAATTTATTTGTATTCTACGTAGTAGTATTTGTACCAACCTTGTATCCTTTATGTTTATTGGTATTCTGGTTTCTAAATAGGAGGAATTTACCGTTCCAAATAGGAGGAATTTACCGTCCAAATAGGAGGAATTTACCGCTGAAATTATTACCTGTTGACAGGTTAAAAGGAGTTATGGTTAAATATCCTTTTATTAAATCTATATTTAGCTATGAAAGCAAATAATTTATCTAGGTTATTAAAATCTAGAACCCCTAAAATATACAAAAATAAAAAGCTTAATACTGCGAATTTTGGAAATTTTACTCATAATGATTATCAAATATTCTTGCATTTAGTTAGTAAAATAGGCGGAGTTGATGAATTTGGGAAATATTTACAACCAGAACAATTACAAAGGGAACATATTTTAACTGCTCAAGAATTTAGTGAAGTATTTAATACTAATGTTGATAATAGCTATAAAGTTTTAAGAAAAGCTGTTGATAAACTAATGAAAACTGATTTAAAAGTTGAAAGAAATGAATCATTAGAATTATGGCGAATTAATGTATGTTCAATGGCAAAATACAACAAAAAAGAAGGGTGTATAACTGTTAAGTTTACTGATGATATTATGCCCTACTTGGCGCAAGTAAGAAAAAAATTTGTTTTATATAATCTAAAAGAAATAGCGAATTTTGGTAGTCTATATACAACCCGTCTTTATGAATTAATACAGGAATTTAAAGAAACTGGTTGGGTATTAAAATCTGTAGAACAATTAAGAGATATATTTGCGGTTGGAGAAAAATTTAAGGCCTACAAAGACCTTAAACGTTATACATTTGCTCACGCCTGTCAAGAAATCAATAATAACTACGATATGGGATTAAGATTTGAAGAATTAAAGGAGGGTCGGAAGATAGTTGCCGTTAAATTCTTCTTTAAACAAACTATTGTTACTCAAGTCACTAATCAAAAAACAGGTAAAACTACAAATATTTACAGCAAGCCTAAAACTCAAACAAATACTAGGAAGAAAGTAAAACAAGCTAGTTTATCAAGGTC
>CAYRBL010000212.1:0-6190 GCA_964422385.1 uncultured Bacteroides sp. | reverse complement strand
ACGGCTCTGAACACTCTTTCCCTACACGACGCTCTTCCGATCTCTCCAAAGGAGAGGACTTTAAGACAAATCCTATAAATATTAAAACCTCATCAATTTAGTTTGGTGAGGTTTTTTTATTCGATATTATCTTTACCCTACCTTTGGTTATAAATAAAAAAATAAATTAAACCTGTCAGGATGGGATCTGACAGGAAAACATATTCTTACCTTTTTTCTTCCATAATTAAACTTACACATCTGAGTTTGCCGCTTAATGGTGGATTAAGTTTCGATATTTATATTTATTAAAGAAAATAACCATTAATAAAGTTGTACTATAGTGCAACTTTATTGTATCTTTGCAAAATGAAATCTAAAGAAAAGTTTAGGGAAATAATCTTTTATAAAGATTATTTTGAAAAGTTTTTTATTGAGCAACGTGAAAAGGTAAAAGAAAAAATTATCTGGACATTTGAATTATTAGAAGATATACCAAAAATACCAGAAACATATCTAAAACATATTGAAAACACTGAAGGTATATATGAAATAAGAGTTCAACAAGGTGGTGATATTTTTAGAATATTTTGTTTTTTTGATAAAGGTAAAATAGTTGTAATTGCAAATACTTACCAAAAGAAAGCTCAAAAAACATTAACAAAAGAAATAAGCAAAGCTATAAAAATTAAAAATGAATACGAAAATGAACAAAACAGATAATATTACAAATCTTGACCAATTAAAAGAAAAACATTTTGGTAAAAAAGGGACAGCAAAACGTGATGAACTAGAATCGGGATACGAATCGTTTAAAATTGGGACTTTAATTCATGAAGCCAGAATTGAAAAAGGGATGACTCAAGCAGAGCTTGCAGAAAGAGTAGGCACAACAAAGTCTTATATTTCTAAAATTGAAAATAATGTTAAAGAGATTCGTTTTTCAACATTACAAAAAATAATAGAACTTGGCTTAGATGGTCACATCGAATTCGCTATAAAATTATAGCTTATCTTTTTTCTTCCATTATAAGGCTTACGCATCTGAGTTTGCCGCCTAAAGGAGGGTTAAGTTTCGATACTTTTACTTCTACTTTATTTATTGTTGGAAAATTATTCATCAAACTTGAAAGTATTCGTTGGCCAACGTTCTCCAAAAGTTTTGCATTGACTTCCATTTCTTTTTTTACCAAAAGATATACTGTTTGGTAATTTATGGTTTTGTGCAAATCGTCGGTAAGTGCAGCTTCTGATACGTCGGTTTCTATTTTTAAATCTACAATAAAGTTGGTCCCAATCACTTGTTCTTCTTTAAAACATCCGTGATAAGAGAAAAATTCCATTCCTTCGAGTGTAATATATGACATAATTTTTTAATTAAGTGTCTAAAGTTGTTATTAAATTATTTGATAAAAATTATTTTTATGATTTATACCAAGATATTTTGCAATATTAAGTATTTTTGCAGAATATTTGGCTAAATACTTTTAAAAATATGGAAGAAAATAAAGCAAACGCTACTACTAAGCCGGTTTTAAACTTTATAGAGGAAATTGTTGAGGAAGATATTCGCAATAATAAAAATGATGCAAGGGTGCATACTAGATTTCCACCCGAGCCTAATGGCTATTTGCATATCGGACATGCGAAATCAATTTGTTTGAATTTTGGTTTGGCAAAAAAATATAATGGTAAAACAAATTTAAGATTCGACGACACCAATCCAGCAAAAGAGGAAACAGAATATGTGGATTCGATACGCGAAGATGTGCGTTGGTTAGGTTTTGATTGGGATGGGGAATATTATGCTTCTGATTATTTTGCGCAGTTGTATGAATGGGCAGTTGCTTTAATAAAAAAAGGGAAAGCTTATGTATGCGATTTAACTCAGGAAGAAATGAGTGAATATCGTGGAACGCCAACTAAACCAGGGAAAGAAAGTCCATATCGCAATAGAAGTATTGAAGAAAACCTCGACTTGTTTACCCGAATGAAAGAAGGTGAATTCCCTGATGGGGCGAGAGTATTGCGTGCTAAAATAGATTTAACTTCGCCAAATATGCACATGCGCGATCCTATATTATATCGTATTTTGCATACCGATCATCACCGCACAGGCAACGATTGGTGCATATATCCAATGTATGATTATGCACACGGACAAAGTGATTCGATAGAAGGTATAACACATTCGGTGTGCACGTTGGAGTTTGAAGTGCATCGTCCGCTTTACGATTGGTTTATTAAAGAGCTGGAGATACATGCACCGCAACAAATAGAGTTTGCCAGATTAAATCTCACCTATACAGTGATGAGCAAACGTAAGCTTTTAGAACTTGTAAAGGATAATTATGTGAATGGTTGGGACGATCCTCGAATGCCTACTATTTGTGGTATTCGCCGCAGAGGATATACACCCGAAGCAATGCGAAACTTTGCTGAAACAATTGGTGTAGCACGTCGCGAAAACGTAATAGATATAGGTTTGCTCGAGTATTGTGTGAGGGAAGATTTAAATAAAAAAGCTGTTAGAGTAATGGCAGTTTTGAATCCAATAAAAGTTGTGATTGATAATTATCCTGAAGATTTAATTGACGAACTTGATGCTATTAATAATCCTGAAGACGAAACAGCGGGTAGCCGTAAAGTGCCGTTTTCGAAAGAGATTTATATAGAGAAGGATGATTTTATGGAAGTACCTTCTAAGAAATATTTCCGTATGTCGCCAGGAACAGAGGTTAGGTTGCGTTATGCTTATTTTGTTAAATGTGAAAGTGTAGTTAAAGATGAAAATGGAGAGATAACTGAAATACATTGTACTTATGATCCAGCTTCACGTGGTGGTAATTCGCCAGATGGACGAAAAGTTAAAGGGACTATTCACTGGGTTTCGGCGGCAAAGGCATTGGATGCAGAAGTTAGATTATTCGATAGACTTTTTAGTGTAGCCGATCCTGAAAATGTAGCAGAAGATGGTAACTTTAAAGATAGTTTGAATCCTGATTCATTAAAAATAATTAATGCAAAAGTTGAGCCTTATTTAAAAGATGCTGCAGTAATGACGAATTATCAGTTTGAGCGCATCGGATATTTCTGTGTTGACAAAGATTCGACTGCTGACAAGAAGGTATTTAACCGTACTGTTTCGTTAAAAGATTCGTGGGCAAAAATTGAAAATAAAAATGCGTAAATAAAGAAGTTTGTAGTGTTTCTTTTTTAAAAAAAGATTATGTATTTTAATTATTTTTAAAATAAATAAGACATAAACTGCTCACTACAAACAACTCGTTAATTTGCTAACAAAAAAAAGAATAATAAATGTAAAAGGTATCATTATTATTTCTAATTTTACCATGTTTTTTAAACATAGATTTAATAGATCAAAAAACTCAATAATACAATATCATGGAAGTAATAGATTGGAAAAATTTACCCTTTGGTTATTTTAAAACGGACTACAATGTACGTTGTTATTATCGCAATGGGTCGTGGGGCGAACTTGAAATATCTTCATCAGAATATGTAAACTTGCACATTGCAGCTACCTGTATGCACTATGGACAAGAGGCATTTGAAGGCTTGAAAGTTTTTAGAGGAGCAGATGGGAAAGTACGAGTTTTCCGTTGGGAAGAAAATGCAAAAAGAATGCAGAACTCAGCTTATGGGATACTGATGGCACAAGTACCAGATGAATTATTTAAAGAAGCCGTTTTTAAAGCAATAAAGTTGAACGAAAGATATATCCCACCATTTGGTGAAGGTGCATCTTTATATGTTCGTCCAGTATTAATTGGGTCAGGACCTCAGGTAGGAGTAAAACCTGCGAATGAATATTTATTTATGGTATTTGTTGGCCCAGTTGGTCCTTACTTTAAAGAAGGATTTAATCCTGTAAGTATACAAATTGTAAGAGATTATGATAGGGCAGCTCCACTTGGAACAGGTTCGTATAAAGTAGGCGGTAATTATGCTGCTAGTTTACGCCCAGGCGAAAGAGCACATGATGAAGGATTTTCTTCTGTATTATTTTTAGATGCAAAAGAAAAGAAATACATTGATGAAGCTGGTCCAGCAAATTTCTTTGGTATAAAAAACAATACCTATATTACTCCAAATTCACATACCATATTACCATCAATAACAAATATGAGTTTAAGAGTTATTGCCGAAGATATGGGTTTAAAAGTAGAGCAAAGAAGCATAGCTGTAGAAGAATTGGGTGAATTTGAAGAAGTAGGTGCATGTGGAACTGCTGCAGTTATTTCGCCAATAAAAAAGATACAGGATAGAGAAACAGGAAAAGTTTATGAATTTTGTAAAGATGGCAAAGCAGGTCCTGTGTCGACAAAACTATATAATAGATTAAGAGGAATACAGGAAGGCACTGTAGAAGACAAGTTTAACTGGAATACAATAATAGAATAAACTTTAAAAGAATTCAATTGAGAAAGCGTCTAAATTATTTTAGACGCTTTTTTTGTAACCTAAATTGAATAATTTCGTTTATAGCAATACTTTTATAATTAAAAAGTATATGAAAAGATTAATCAGCATACTGTTTGTAATATTTCAACTTACAATTACTTTCTGTACTATAGCTTATAGTCAGAGTAGTAATTTAAGTACGTTGGTAAACGAAAGAAGAAATATGTTTCAGGAGTTGAATTTTAATATCCGCACAAAAGCACAAACTATTACTCATAAAAATTGTGATAATTATTTTAATGATATTATTCGATTAGATGATAAGATTTCGGATGAAGTGCACCGAGTAGATTCAACATTAGAAAATAATGCTAGAATACTACCTGTAATGAGCTCCACTATTGAGACTTTAAGGACTAAAAAGGATAATGCAATGATGTATTTTTACATTATACTTTTTATTGGATTTGCACTTACAGCACTCCTTATATATATAGGTGTAACATTTCAGAAATTGCAAAAGAAAATGGTATTTTTACAAGCCGATATCAAAGATGCCAATAATAATTATTCGAGAGTAAGCGATGAGAAATTAGGATTGCAAAAAGAAATGAAGCGTAAAATTATTTCTTTTGAAAATACTTTAATTGAGATTAATAGTGAGATTGAGGTTTTAACTAATGAAAATAAGAATTTAAAGAAGAAACTTATTAGGGTATCAAATAATGAAGAAAATCCTGATGTAATATTAGAGAACAGATTATTGAAAGAAGCTATAGTTGAATTGGAATTTAAAAAGAATAAATACGAATCAGAACTTGAAATCAAGAAGAATGAGCTTGAAATAGAAATAGAAAACAGGAAAAAAGATAAAAGGATAATCATTGGTTCACCAGATGAAACAACTGAGATCATTAAAAAAGAATTAGCAAAACGAATTGATTATCTAGAAAACGCTTTAAAGACTAAAGAAATCATGGAAGGGATACTTGCTAAGAAGAATAGTGAGTTAGAAATAAAGATAAAAGAAATTAGTGAAAATTTCAATCAACTTGTTACAGATCTTGAAGATGAGAAAACTTATAACTCAAAACTTAACAATAAGCTTGAATTTCTAGAAGAAGAAATAAGTGACAAGGAGGCTGAGTTGAAAGATGTATGGTCGAAAATGTCGAATAAGGTTGCAATGCCAAAAGAAAAATATGTGTCAGACGATGTAGAAACTAATATACTAAAAACCTTAGAGAAACTTAATAGATTGCGCCAAGCAGACATCTTAAATGAAACAGAATTTTCTGCTTTAAAAGACAAAATTATTAATCAAATGTAATTTTTTATTTCACATCTAAAGATTCATAAACTGAATTCTGACTTATATAATCGGGAACAATATCCTTCATTTTTTTCACTAGACTATAATTATCCTGTTCGGTTAATTGCTTAATAATTGAATCAACTGCATTAGAAATTTCAGCTGCATCAGTCTGTTGAACTTTTGCAATCATTATTTTTGGATGATGTGTTGGTATAGTGTTTTCTTGATTATTTAGTAATTCTTCAAAAAGTTTTTCGCCTGGACGAAGTCCAGTATATACTATTTGAATATCTTTTCCTAAAGTTAAACCTGAAAGCATAATCATCTTTTTAGCTAAGTCGACAATTTTAATAGAATCTCCCATATCGAAGATATAAATTTCGCCACCTTTCCCCATATTACCTGCTTCTAAAACCAGTTGACAAGCTTCAGGAATAGTCATAAAATATCTTGTTATATCAGGATGAGTGA
>CAYRBL010000211.1:0-6223 GCA_964422385.1 uncultured Bacteroides sp. | reverse complement strand
ACAAAGCTACTTCCACCTAAAAACTCCCTAACAATAGATGTTGGAGGAATTTCGCGTTCTGAAATATGTTTAAAGTAAGAGAAAAACTTTAAAAGTCGTACTGCTTCGGCATATTCCGGTTGGTTTTCTGGGACTGCTTTTATTATTGGTTCGGCAAATGTTTTTAATACTCCTAATTCGTAAACTAAGGCCGAGTTAAACATAATATCAGCGTTTTCCTGATATGGAAATATGTTTAAATCTTCACCTTTTCTCACGCTTTCCCATCTTCGCAAGGTATCCAACGCACTATAACCTCTATAGCGATAATCTCTAACTATACGTCTTATTAAGCGATTATCAGTTGTAGGAATAGGGTTTTGTTTATCAATAGCTAACTGAGTTAATGCCGAAACAAAAATCTTATATTTAAAACTATCATTAATTAAAGGCGTTAAACCAGGATTTAGGGCATGAATTCCTTCTACTATAATCAAACTATTAGGATTAAGTTTTAGTGTTTCGTGATTATAAAATTGTTTTCCAGTTGCAAAATCAAACTTAGGAACTTTAATTTCATCCCCATTCATTAAGTCTAAAAGATTACGGTTAAATAGTTCAACATCTATGGCTCCTAAACTTTCGTAATCATAGTCTCCATTCTCATCTTTGGGGGTTAATTCGCGATTTACAAAGTAATTATCTAATGAAATAAGTATCGTTTTATAACCCAATACTTGTAATTGTATCGAAAGCCTCTTACTAAAAGTAGTTTTACCAGATGAAGAAGGCCCTGCAATTAAAACAAGCTTAACATTATCCCTTTTATTATATGCTGCTTCTGCAATTTTTGATATTAGTTTTTCGTGATGCGCTTCTGAGATCTTAATCAAATCGGTTACTCTTTTCTCTGTTAATGCCCTGTTTAATGACCCTACATAAGGCACATCAAGTATTACTCCCCACTTTTTATGTTCTCTGAAAATCTTAAACAACTTATCTTCTATCTTTACTTCTTCAAGTATATTTGGATCTTTTCGCTTAGGCACTTGTACCAATAATCCTTCAAAATACTTTACAATATCAAACCACTTTAAATAGCCTGTTGACGGAACCAAAAAACCATAAAAATAATTTACAGTAGTGTCCAATTTATAAACAGAAGAATACAGCTGACTCCTTGTTTTAAACAATTCTGTTTTATCTGGCATGTTTAATTCTTCAAAAATCTTAACAGCTTCTTCGGTTAGCATTTCTTCGCGTTCAAAAGGAATATCAGCCTCAATAAGTTCTTGTATTTTCTTTTTAATAGCATCTATAACTGTTTCGTCCATTGCTACTGGAAGCTTTTCTATTTCGCAAAACCAACATTTCGAAACGGTATGTTCGATACTTAATTCCGACTCCGGATACAAATCTTTTACTGCTTTATATAATAGAAATGCAAGCGAACGGATGTACATTCGCATCCCAATTGGGTGTGTAATATCAATAAATTGTATTGTTTTAGGATGAAAAACCTGATAAGTGAGTTCCTTTAATCTATAATTAACCAATGCGCCTAAAATTGGATACTTTAGGCAAGGATTCATATCATCAGCAATCTCTTTTAGCGAAACACCTATTTCATATTCTTTTCTTAAATCTGTATTCGAACACTTTATTTGAATTTTCATAGTATTACGAGTTAAATTAACATTACAAAATTACTATTAAATAACTTAAAAAAACTGTTTTTATTTATTAAATATAAAAATAAAATAAGCATCATTAAAAATAGTACTCATAAGAAGCGATGTATTGTTAAAAATCTTACTGTTTTTGTCATTAAAGTGTAAATAAAAATAGCTTCTTAAAAAAATAAAACTAAAAAGAAACTTTAGTAATATCTATATAAACAACAGTATAGCTGACATAAGGCTTCCTTTTTACCATAATAGTATTCCTAAAAAATGCCAAGTCGTTATATAAGCAGAGAGAAGCGTTACTTTTTGCCATAGTAGTGTTACTTTTCCGGATAGTAGCGCTACTTTTTAAAATACTAGCGTTACTATCTGAGAAGACATCGCTACTGCCTGCGTACATAACGCTGATATTTGCGTACACAGCGTTATTTTCTACGAATACACCGCTTCTTTCTGAAAATATAGCGTTACTTTCTGAGATTACAGCGTTACTTTAGTAAAAAGTAGCGCTTCTCAGAGCGAGACAAGAGACTATAGGGTTATGAGTGTATTTTTATGGGCAAAATGTAGTTTTATACTCTTGTTGAAGGAAAGATTATGGATGAAATAATTCAGTATTTCGAACTCATAAATACATTTAGTAAAACATTAACTTATGATTCGCATAAATAATTCTTATCAATTTTTCTTTTTTAATCCAAATAACTTTTGCTCTGTCATATTTTGTATCAATAGAAATCTTTTCAGACTTTTTACCATTAATAATAAATTGTATTATTACATTGCTATCTTTTTTAAATAATAATTCATCAGCATAACCTGTAATATGGTGGGCTGTAATTTTTTTATTAAATAAAAGAGTATCGTTAACTAAAACTTTAACTTTATCGTGATGAAAAAAGTCGCCAAGTGCGATTAAAAAAGTATCTTTTCTTATTGAATCTAATAAATATGGTTTTGCATTACTCCAAACATCATATTCAATCTTTATTTTAATTATATTAATAGTATCTTTTTTTTGACAAAAAGCAATACTATTAATAATAAAGAGTGAAATAATTAATAAAATAAGTTTCTTCATAATAAACAATTTTTATAAAACATTACAAATTTACTATATTATTCCGAATAAATAGCTCCAATTCATAAAAACAATAAAAATATACTTAAATATTGGTATAAAAAGAAAGGCTGCCAAATTAATGACAGCCTCTCTTGTATTATAACTTAAGGCACTTTAAGTACTCAAGGCACTTAAGGCACTTAAACTTCTTTAGAGTAATCCATACCAGCTACGCGTTTGTAACCGTTGTATCTCCATTTCGCATTGTCCTCAGCAGCAGCAAACAATTCGCCAGCTTCTTTAGGGAATGTTTTCTTTAATGAAGAATAACGAACTTCAGAGCTTAAGAAGTTTTGGAATTTATCCCATTCTGGTTCTTTCGAATCTAATGTAAATGGATTCTTTCCTTGTTCGGCCAACATAGGATTGTATCTGTAAAGATGCCAGTAGCCACATTCAACAGCCAATTTGGATTCTTCCTGAGTTTTGCCCATACCATTCTTCAAACCATGATTGATACATGGAGAATATGCAATGATAATTGAAGGTCCTGGATATGCTTCGGCTTCTTTCAAAGCTCTGAAGTATTGTCCTTGATTAGCTCCCATAGCAACCTGTGCAACGTATACATAACCATAAGTCATGGCCATTGCGCCAAGGTCTTTTTTGCGAACACGTTTACCTGAAGCAGCAAACTTAGCAACAGCACCTACTGGAGTTGATTTAGAAGACTGTCCACCTGTATTAGAATAAACTTCGGTATCCATAACCAATACATTTACATCATCGCCTGATGCCAATACATGATCCAAACCACCGTAGCCTATATCATAAGCCCAACCATCGCCACCAAATATCCATACAGATTTTTTAACAAGATATTGTTTCAGTGTTAATATTTCCTGAGCTAAAGGATTGTTTGATTTTTCTAATAAAGGTAATAAAGCTGTTGTAGCTTCTTTTGATTTATCAGCATTATCCTTACCTTCAATCCAAGCATTGAATGCATCTTTAAGATCAGCAGGAATGTCAGTAGCTATAGCTTCTGTCATTTTGCGGGCAATTCTTTCTCTAAGTTTGTTTACACCAACAGCCATACCTAAACCATACTCTGCATTGTCTTCGAATAAAGAGTTAGCCCAAGCTGGACCCTGTCCTTCTTTATTAGTACAATATGGAGTAGAAGGAGCCGAACCACCATAAATAGAAGAGCATCCGGTAGCATTAGCAACCATCATACGTTCGCCATAAAGCTGAGTGATCAATTTGATATATGGAGTTTCGCCACATCCAGCACAAGCTCCAGAGAACTCGAACAATGGTTGAGCAAATTGACTATTCTTAAATGTTTTTTCGCGAGGTGCTACATTAGTTTTGTAAGAAACTTCTTTAATTAAATAATCCCAGTTTTTAGTTTCGCTCATCTGAGATTCGAGTGGTTTCATCACTAATGATTTTACCTTAGCAGGGCAAACATCAGCACAGTTGCCACAACCTGTACAATCCAAAGGACTCACCTGAATTTTGAATTCAAGACCTACTAATTCCTTACCAATTGCTTTTAATGTTTTAGTTCCATCAGGTGCATTTTTCATTTCGTTTTCGTCTAATAAGAACGGACGAATAGCAGCGTGAGGGCAAACATACGCACATTGATTACATTGGATACAGTTTTCAGGAATCCATTCAGGAACGTTAACAGCAATACCACGTTTTTCGTAAGCAGCAGTTCCAGCTGGGAATGTACCATCTTCTCTTCCTAAGAAAGCACTTACAGGCAAATCGTCACCCATAAGATTATTGATAGGCTCAACTACATCTTTTATGAAAGCAGGAATATCTCTGGTGTCAACTTTAGGCTTAACATCTATATTAGCCCATTCAGCAGGAATCTCAATTTTGATAACATCACAACCACGGTCAACAGCAGTGTTGTTCATCGTAATGATTTCTTCCCCTTTACGACCATAAGATTTCTTGATAGCATATTTCATTTCTGCAATAGCTTGTTCGTAAGGAATAACTTCCGAAACCTTAAAGAAAGCAGCCTGCATAATGGTATTTGTACGATTTCCTAAACCAATTTCTTCAGCAATAGCTGTAGCATTTATAGTATAGAATTGGATATTATTAACAGCAAGATATTTCTTCATATGATCAGGAAGACGATTCTTGGTTTCTTCAGCATCCCAAATACTATTGATAAGGAAAGTACCTCCTTTTTTCAAACCTTTCAACATATCATATCTATCCAAATAAGATGGAACGTGACATGCAACAAAGTCAGGAGTATTAACTAAATAAGTAGAACGAATAGGGCTATCACCAAAACGTAAATGTGAAACAGTGATACCGCCCGATTTCTTTGAATCGTAAGCAAAGTAAGCCTGAGCATATTTATCAGTACTATCACCAATAATTTTAATAGAGTTTTTGTTAGCACCAACAGTACCATCCGAACCTAAACCATAGAATTTAGCTTCATAAGTTCCCTTAGGAGCCATGCTAACTTCAGGTAACAAAGGTAAAGAATGGAAGGTAACATCATCCACAATACCTACTGTGAATAAATGTTTAGGTTCGTTCATCTTTAAATTATCATAAACTGATAATATTTGTGAAGGAGTAGTATCTTTAGAACTTAAACCATAACGACCACCAATGATTAATGGTTTTACTTCTTGGTTGTAGAACATTTCAACAACGTCTAAATATAGAGGATCTCCATTAGCACCTATTTCTTTGGTACGATCTAAAACAGCAATTCTTTTAACTGATTTAGGTAATACATTGAAGAAATATTTAGCTGAGAATGGTCTGTATAAATGAACGCTAACTAAACCAACTTTCTCGCCTTTTGCAGTAAGATGGTCAATAACTTCTTTAGTAGTTTCGGTAATAGAACCCATTGCTACGATGATATTTTCAGCATCTTTAGCACCATAATAAGTGAATGGGTGGTATTCTCTACCTGTTAATTTTGTTATTTCTTGCATATATTCCTCTACAACATCCGCTACAGGAAGGTAGAAAGAATTAACAGCTTCTTTTGCTTGGAAGAAGATATCTGGATTTTGAGCAGTACCTCTAGTTACAGGATGTTCTGGATTTAAAGCTCTATCTCTGAATTCTTGTAAAGCTTTATAATCAATTAAAGGAGCAAGGTCAGCATCTTCTAAAACTTCAATTTTCTGTATTTCGTGAGAAGTACGGAAGCCATCGAAGAAATGACAAAAAGGAACTCTTGTTTTGATAGCTGCTAAATGAGCAACACCTGCAAGGTCCATGATTTCTTGAACACTACCAGTAGCTAGGAAAGCAAATCCTGTTTGACGGGTAGAATAAATGTCGGAATGATCACCAAAGATAGATAATGCATGAGCAGCTAAAGTACGAGCACTTACGTGAAATACGCAAGGTAATAACTCGAGATCGGAAGAGCGTCGTGTAGGGAAAGAGTGTACAGAGCCGTGCAGATCCAGTGCGGAGCCGACTG
>CAYRBL010000210.1:0-6233 GCA_964422385.1 uncultured Bacteroides sp. | reverse complement strand
GTTTTGGAGTAGGTTCTCAAAACGTAAGCAGTTTTGAAGCAGGTGCGTATACAGGAGAGATATCTGCTCAAATGTTGCAGTCGATAGATGTAGAGTATTGCATTATTGGACATTCCGAAAGAAGAAAATACTTTAATGAAACTGATGAGTTGCTTACCAAAAAAGCAGAGATGCTTTTAAAATGTGGAATACTCCCTATCTTTTGTTGTGGTGAAGAATTGCCGGAACGCGAAGCAGGAAATCATTTTGATGTTGTAAAAAAACAAGTTGAAACAGCTTTGTTTAAGTTCGATCCTCTCGACTTTGCAAAAATAGTTATCGCTTATGAACCTGTATGGGCAATAGGAACTGGAGTTACTGCTACTACTGAACAAGCTCAGGAAATGCATGCTTATATCCGTTCGCTTATTACCGAGAAATATGGCAAGGAAATAGCTAAGAATACTTCTATATTATATGGTGGAAGTTGTAATGCAAAAAATGCAAAAGAACTATTTGCCAACCCAGATGTAGATGGTGGTTTAATAGGTGGTGCTTCGCTTATAGCTGAAGACTTTTTACAGATTATTAAATCCTTTTAATACGATCAAATGGTATATTTAGAATTAGATTTTAAAGTAGAACCCCTTAATCCGGGTTCTGACATACTAATGGCAGAACTGGGAGAGTTAGGCTGCGAAAGTTTTGTTGAAAACGAAGAAGGTTTAACTGCATATATTCAAGCCGACCTTTTTGATTTAACAAGGCTACAAGCTTTACATATCCTACATAATTTTGATTATAATGTAACCTATACAATCACAAAAGTTAAAGAAGAAAACTGGAATGCAGTATGGGAGAGCAATTATGAACCAGTTGTGATAGCTGGAAAGTGTGGTATTCGTGCTCCTTTTCATCCCGAAAACAAAGAGGTGATTTTTGATTTGGTTATCGAACCTAAAATGTCTTTTGGTACTGCTCATCACGAAACTACTTCTAATATGATTGAATTGTTACTTGAAGAAGATCTAAAACAAAAAACAGTTTTGGATATGGGTTGTGGTACAGGAGTACTTGCAATACTTGCTGCAAAACTAGGTGGCGTTGATATAGTAGCAATTGATAACGACGAATGGGCTTACGAGAACTCTTTGGAGAATGTTGTAAAGAACGATGAAGCTAGTATTAAAGTTTTATTAGGTGACGCAAACCTTCTTCAAGGGATGAACTTTGATGTGATAATTGCAAATATTAACAGGAATATTCTTTTAAACGATATCAAACATTACGCATCTAGTCTTAATAAGAAAGGCATTTTGTTTATGAGCGGTTTTTACGAAGAAGATATTCCTGCTATCAAAGAAGAATGTTTAAAATATAATATTGCATTCGACCGTTATATTATAAAAAACAATTGGGTTGCCGTTAGATTCATAAACAATAATTAAAAAACAATGTCATTTAAACGTCTCTACTTAGTATTTACTTTTATTTTACTAATTCCTTTTATTAGTAACTCTCAAAACCTAAAAAACTTTTCTAAAGATAAAACTTTCTTTATTGATGAACTAAGAGGGATGTTTAATAATGATAAAACATTGGATAATGACCGTAAAAAGGAGGCCGAGCTTGTAATAAACGATTTCCAACAACTATGGAATAATAGTTTGGAAGCTCCACAAAGAGATGAGATTTATAAAATGTCGAACCTTATGCTTAAATACAGACTAAGGCCTTACCCCCATTTCTACGCCTTTATTTCTTCTGTTATTAATTTTAAAAAAAGTAAACAAGAAGACAAGAGTTTTTTTGCATGGCTTAAAGGTTCTCAAAGTTTGATGAGTTCAAAGAACACTCGATATTTCGAGACTTTTTTGGAAACTACAAATAGTCTACTTAACGATAATATCCTTTATAAATCTCCTTCTACCTTATGGTATTCTAATAGTAGCAATTTCTATTTTGAAAACGATTCTGCTATTAAAGTAGTCTTCCCTTCCTTGACGCTTACTTGTTGTGCTAATAAAGATAGTTCGGTAATTAACGACACTAAAGGGATTTTTTATCCTATTACAAATACTTGGATAGGTGAGAAAGGAAAAGTTACTTGGGAACGGGCAGGTTTTGGACCTGATGTGGTATATGTTGAATTGAGTAATTACGATATAAATATGAAGTTTGCAAGATTCAATGCAGATTCTGTTACTTTTTATAATAAAACATATTTTGCAAACCCATTGCTAGGTTCGTTTCAGGAGAAAGTACTTGTAAACCTTGACGAAGATAAAGCTTCCTTCCCAAGGTTTAAATCTTATGACAAAAGAATTCGTATTAACGAAATTTTTACGAATGTAGATTATGAAGGTGGTTTTGCAATGCAAGGTGCAAGGCTAATGGGCACCGGAGATTTGAATCAGGATGCTTATGTTTATTTTAAAAAAGATGGAAAGAATTTCGTTACTACATCTGCTAAAGATTACACCATTAGAAAGGATAGAATATCTTCGATGCTGGCAGCTGTTAGTATCTATTTTGAGGGAGACTCTATCTTTCATCCCGGATTAGAGATGAAATTTATGAACGATTTTAAAGAACTTACATTGCTTCGTGGTTTATCTGATATCACTGGTAGTCCTTTCATCGATTCATATCATAAGATTGATCTTTATTGTGAGAATTTATTCTGGAAAACTACAGATAATAAAATAAAGTTTGGCACTCAACCTGTGCCTGGTAGGACCAATGAAGCTATCTTCGAATCTAATAATTATTATGCTCAATATCGTTATGACAAACTACAGGGGATTGACGAAATTAATCCTTTGTATCGCGTTAAACGATATTGTGATACTTATAGTACAAGAGAGTTTTTTGTTGACGATTTATCAAAACAAATGAAAATAGCTCCCGAGCAGGTAAAAGCGATGTTGATTCGTTTGGCCAATATGGGCTTTCTTATTTATAGTTCTGCGGATGAAAAAGTATATATAAAAGAGAAGTTATTTGAATACCTAAAGGCGATGAACAGGAAAACTGACTACGACGCTTTGTTATTTCACTCTACAGTTTCTAATGATACCAATGCAGTGCTCAGCCTTCTTACTTTTGATTTAAAAATAAAAGGAGTTCCTTCAATCCTCCTTAGCGATTCGCAAAGAGTGTATGTTTATCCATTGAGGCAAGAAATAACTATGAAGAAAAACCGTGACTTCTTATTCTCAGGTTTGGTAGTTGCCGGTAGGTTTGCTTTGTTTACACGAAACAGTAAATTCGTATATGATGATTTCAAAATAGAGCTACCGGTTATCGACTCTTTAAGTTTTAAAGTCCCTTCTTTTGAACCCGATGATAGAGGTGCGATGCCTTTGCGTATTGTCCAAAATGTTATTCAGGATTTGAAAGGTGAGATATTAATTGATAATCCAAAGAATAAAGCTGGATTAAAACAATTTCCTAAATTTCCATTGTTAAGAAGTAAAGAAGACTCCTATGTGTATTATGACAGAAGGTTTATTCAGAATGGGGCTTACACCAAAGATAGATTTTACTATCACATTCTCCCATTTGAAATCGATAGTCTCGACGATTTTGAAACTGAAAAGCTAAAGTTTGATGGTAGCTTAACCTCTGCAGGTATCTTCCCTGAGATTAAAGAACCTTTAAAAGTTCAGCCTGATTATTCTCTTGGTTTTATTACTCGTACTCCTGATGAGGGCTTACCGACTTATGGTGGGAGAGGTACTTATCAAAGCAAAATTGATTTAAGTAATCGTGGTTTGCGTGGCGAAGGTACGCTTAATTATATTACTTCAACATCTGTATCAAACAAGATTGTATTCTGTCCTGATTCGATGAATGCACTTGCCCAAAGTTTCGATGTTAAAGAACAAACTTCGGGTACCGAATATCCAAATGTAGCTTCTGTAAATGTTCGTCAGCAATGGTTGCCTTACCGGGATTCTATGACGGTGTATAATACCGAAACTCCTTTTGCGATGTATAATAAAGAATCGAGTTTGTATGGTGGTTTGTATCTTACTCCGGGTGGTTTGTCGGGTAAAGGCATGATGGCTTTTGAAAAGGCCGAAATGGATGCAAGTTTATTTAAATTTAAACAACATCTTTTCGATTCAGATACTGCTAACTTCCGTCTTAAATCAATTGACTTAACTGATCTGGCATTTAAAACAGAGAACTATAAATCGCATATCGACTTCCAGAAACGTACAGGTGAGTTTACATCTAATGGTGGGGTTTCTAAAGTTAATTTCCCAATCAACAGATATGTTTGTTTTATGGATCGCTTAGATTGGGCAATGGATAAAGATGAAATAGCATTACGTAATACTAAGAAAACTTCGGAAGCCGACCTTGATAAGATGACCTTGAAAGAACTTGTAAGCGTTGATTTGCCTGGTTCTGATTTTATCTCTGCTCATCCTGCTCAGGATTATTTAAGTTTCCGCTCTCCTAAAGCTACTTTTAGTCTTAAAGATTATGTTTTAAAAGCTGAAGAAGTAAGATTAATTAGAGTTGCTGATGCTGCAATTGCTCCTGGTGATGGTGTGGTTACTATCCTTCGTCAAGCTGAAATGTTACCTCTTACAAATGCAACAATTCTTGCCGATACTTTAAAGAAATATCATTTTATTTATAATGCTATTGCTACTATTACCGGAAGAAAGAATTATACAGGTGCTGGTCAGTATGATTATACCGACGAAACAGGTACAAAATATCCTATTATGATGGATAAGATTTCTGTTACTCCCGAACATCGCACAACTGCTCACGGTTATATTTCGGATAACAACGATTTCGTACTTAGTCCTGCTTTTGATTTTACTGGTGACGTTACCCTTACTTCTTCCAAGGCCCATCTTAACTTTAGTGGTGGAGCTCGAATTAACAAAGTTTGTAATCAAGATCAGCCTGCCTGGTTAAAGTTTAATGCTGACATTAATCCAAAGAAAATTTATATTCCTATAAGTGGCGAGCCTAAAGATATTGCAGGTCGAAAGCTTGCTTCTTCTGTTTCGTATTCCAATTCGGGTGGTACTATTTACACTTGTTTTGTTGCTACTAAAAAAGCATACAACGATACTGCTATTGTTTCGGCTAATGGGTATTTAACTTATGATAATACTTCAAAAGAATATAGAGTAGCTTCGAAAGTGAAATTGAATAATCTCGACACTTTAGGTAATTTGGTAGCTTTGAATACTGCTACTTGTATGACTCGTGGCGAAGGTCATCTTAATTTAGGTTCTAAGTTTGGTCAGGTAAAGATGCAGACTTATGGTTATGTTACTAATAGTTTGCTGACCAACGAGGCTAGTTTTGATATGGTGATGCCTATTAATTTCCTTTTCCAGGAAGAGTCGATGAAGATGATGAGTCAAAGTATGTTTACCAACAATGCTCTTATTGGGATGTCGGGCGATTATGAAGTGAAATATAAGAAAGCTTTAGAGGAGATAATGGGCGAGGAAGAGGCTTTGAAAGTAGTAAACGAAATCAACCTATATGGTACGTTGAAGAAGGTTCCCGAAAAGCTTAACTTTACACTTTTATTAAGCGACATTAAGATGAAATGGGATTCAGTTACCCGTTCGTTTGTGTCTATTGGCAATCTTGGTGTAGCAAGTATTGGCAAAACTCAGATTAATAAATATGTGAAAGGGTATTTACAAATAATAAAGAAGCGTAGTGGTGACCAGTTTAATCTTTATTTTGAACTTGACGATAACGAATGGTATTTCTTTAGTTATAGCAATAATATGATGATGGGTACTTCCTCGATAAAAGAGTTCAATGATGTTATCATTAAAGAAAAACCTGATAAACGTCGTTTGGATGCTAAAGATGGTATGCCTGCTTATTCCTATTACATATCCAGTGAGCGTAAAAAGGAAGCGTTCTTGCAAAAGATGAAGGAAGCTGGTGCAGGTGGCGAAACTCCAGAAGGAGAACCAGAGCCTGAAACTAAACCTGAGTAAATCAATTACGAATTACGAATTACGAATTATTTTGCCGTAATTCGTAATTCGTAATTCGTAATTGTTTAGTTCGGATTTGCTGGGTCTGTACGATTGAAATGATATATTAATCCCAGACTTATGATATGTGTTGACGTTTTTAAAGTGTTTTTATCTACTTCATATCCTATAAAATAAAAAGGATCCGTGAAATAATCACCTCCTGTTTTCAGCGTTGGGACACCCTAGAAATATTTATTGATTATTTGGTATAAT
>CAYRBL010000209.1:0-6318 GCA_964422385.1 uncultured Bacteroides sp. | reverse complement strand
GAAGCCAGATACATCATACCATCACCTCCAGTTAGTTTAGCTCTAAACTTACTCTGTGGTATTTGAGTGCGTTTGGCTATGTCTTTTGTTTCTAATGGATTTAATCCAATATTCCAAACGCTTTGTTGTACGCTTTTTAATAATTCCATATCATGATATGATTCCTGAATATCGTTAATGTTATGTGGATATTTTTCAGCTAATCTACAGGCATTCTGATATTCTACAACCATACATTGTTCACAAAGACTATCCAAAGTATCATAAGTATTTTCTGTAATACCAATATCAGTAACTTGCAAATCTCTGGCGGGATCAATGATAGCATATTCGGCATCTATTTCTGCCTTTATTGCAATCATTAGCGGGTTGACATCACTACCAATTGCATTACTCACCCCTTTTAAAGCGGAAACAACAATGTCAGCACCTTCAGAAAAAGGAGCTAAACCAAAAGGAAAAATAGTTTTTACTCTGGAAGGATTCGATTTATTATAAATAGCACTTACTCTGTTCAGCCAATCATGAGCCATACCTCGTTTGCCCTTAATTGCTTTCAAGTGTTCTTTTACGAGTTCTGTTTGCCCATATTGAGCACCTTTTACATTATATTTAGAATCGTAAACTATTTTTGTACTTTGATAAAGTGGTTCTGTACGATTAAAATTAACTGTAAAGTCTGCATCTGTAGGAAAATCTTCATGTGCTTTTTTAACTTTTGAACGATTAAACGTAATAAGTTTATAACGCTTTTCGTTTGAATTTACTGTTCTTTTAATAAACTCATTTGAGCTTATGATTAATTTATTTTTCATTTTTTTTTTTGATGTTTAATTTATAATATTTGATGTTAGAATATTTTTATTATTAATAAATAAATGAATTTTGGAAATAGCACTTCGAGAAATGAAAGTGCAATTTCCGATACCCGAAATAGCACTTCGAGAAATGAAAGTGCGATTTCCACTACCCGAAATAGCACTTTGAGAAATGAAAGTGCGATTTCCAATACTCGAAATAGCACTTCGAGAAATGAAAGTGCAATTTCCAGTACCCGAAATAGCACTTCGAGAAATGAAAGTGCGATTTCCAATACCCGAAATAGCACTTTGAGAAATGAAAGTGCTATTTCCAGTTTTTAAAATCCCTGTCTTTTCTTTCGCAATTATCTTATTATTATTGCAAAGCATATTTAATAAGATAAAAATAAAACAACTAAAACTAAACTTTGAGATTCTTAAACGCAGGAGCGAAGAGAGCATTACGATGTAGCGTATTGCAATTGAACGGACATTTGAACTTTCATAAGATACTAACCTTTTCATTACTTTATGATGCCAGGCCTGTAGTGCTGGCGCAAAATTAATTTTTACAGGTAGAAATTCTTCGAAATCAAAATCAACAGGAAATTTGTGAATATTTCATATCAATATGAGGCTGCAAATTTACAATAAGTTTTGGTATAAATGAGGTTTATTTATAAATAAAAAAAAGATTTTATTTTTTAATATGAAAAAAGGAGTCATTATGGTATAAAAAAGAACTAAATTATGAAGAAATAAACCTATATTAAGAATTATACAACACACTATATGTTGTTGTTATCATTATATAATAATAAATCATTTTTAGTAATGAAAAAAGAATACTAAATGGTTTTAATTATCATAAAAAAAAAGAATAACATATTAAATAGAAATAATAAATTATGCTAGTTAATTTTTATAACTTTGCCGACTAAATTATAATATATGACAAAGCGTGTAATGGTGCTGACAGGTGGCGGCGATTGCCCCGGCCTGAATGCTGTACTAAGGGCGATTGTGAAAAGAGCCGCCCAAGAAAAAGATTGGGAAGTGATAGGTTGTATCGAATCATTTGATGGGGTGTTGAGAGAACCTACCGAGATAGTTGTTTTGGACGAGAAAACGGTTGCAGGTATTCACGTTCAAGGGGGTACCATAATAGGAACCGTTAATAAAGGTGGCCCTTTTGCCTGGCCTGTTAAAAATACGGATGGCACCTGGTCTACTGTTGATAGATCCGACGAGATGATACGCAAACTATCATACCTAGGCATCGAAGCAGTTATAAATATTGGTGGCGATGGTTCGCAACGCATTTCTCAGAAACTATTCGAGAAAGGCCTTAATATAATAGGTGTCCCAAAAACAATAGATAATGATTTAGCTGCAACTGATTTTACTTTCGGTTTCCAGACTGCTGTTCAGATATCTACCGAAGCACTGGACAAACTAGTAACCACAGCAGCCAGCCATAACAGAGTATTTATACTAGAGCTTATGGGCCGCGACGCAGGTTGGATAGCACTGAATACAGCCATTGCCGGTGGTGCCGAAATTTGCCTGATACCCGAAATACCTTATGATATAAATAAAATTGTTGATAAAATAAATACACGATACACTAAAGGTCGCGGCTTTTGTATTATAGTTATTGCTGAGGGCGCTATGCCAATTGGCGGCATCGCAACAGGCGAAGATACACACGAAATAGGCAACGAACATATTCGCTTGGGTGGAGTAGGAGAGAAGCTGAGGGTCGACCTAAAACGCCTGGGAATTGAACCAGATATTAGAGTTACTGTGCTGGGTCACTTACAAAGAGGGGGAATTCCGATTGCATTCGATAGAGTATTGGCAACAGAATTTGGAGTAAAAGCTTTCGAAATGGTTTTAGAGAAAAAATTTGGTCAAATGGTGGCTTATCGTCATCCAAGTATTATGGCAGTTCCTTTTACCGAGGCCCTTACACACCCTAAACTAGTTAAACCTGATGGAGTTTTAGTAAATACCGCCAAAGGTGTGGGGATTTCTTTTGGTGATTAAAATCTTATAAAAAAGTGCCTGCTGTAAGATTACAACAGGCACTTTTAAATATTATATTAGGATAAAATTTAGATACTTATTTAGTTTCGCCCAACCAATCTGCGATTCGTCTACTAAAATTAGGATCTCCCGGACTTAACATTTCAACAAGATTACCATTTTCATCTATCATGTATTTCTGAAAATTCCATTCAATATTTGAGTCCTTCACACCGTTCAACGATTTCTGGGTAAGCCATTTGTAAAAATCACACATGTTGTCGCCTTTCACAGTTACCTTTTCCATAACAGGGAAAGTTACGCCATAATTCTTTTCACAAAATGTTTTTATCTCCTGACTTGTACCTGGTTCTTGCGCATTAAAATCATTAGATGGGAATGCGATTATAACAAATGTTTTGCCACCAAATTTTTTATATAAATCTTGCAAGTCTTTGTACTGTGGTGTAAAACCACACTTAGAAGCGGTGTTTACAATTAAAACTTTCTTACCTTTTAGAGTCGAAAAGTCGAAAGTTTTACCATTAATATCTTTTACTTTAAAATCGTAGAACTTGCTTTTGTTTTGAGCAAATGAAACAATAGTACTCATGATTAATGTTATTAGAAGAATTTTTATTTTCATTATTATTTATTTTTAAATTTAATAAGAAACAATAAATATTAGTATAAGTTTTAAAAAGAGAATGATTTCTTGAAGATAAACAGGTGTTAAATAAAAAGGCTCATTCAACATAATATGTTGAATGAGCCTTAGTACCCTGAGCCGGAATCGAACCGGCACGAGTGTTACCTCATTGGTTTTTGAGACCAACGCGTCTACCTATTCCGCCATCAGGGCGATTATTTAAGAACTTTCAGGCTGCAAAATTAATAATAATACTGACATAAACACACCTATTTTAAGTTTTTTTTTTATTTATTTTAATTAAAGCACTTTATTATTGATTAGAAATTGTTAATTTTGCACCCTCAAAACAAATTCTAAAATAAAAAGAAGCATGCAGAACGAAGTTAATATTTTTTCAGGAAGAGCAACACATTACTTAGCCGAGAAGATTGCCGAAAGCTATGGTATACCATTAGGTAAGTCATCAGTTATGATTTTTTCGGATGGCGAATTTCAACCATCTTTCGACGAAAGTATAAGAGGCAGCGACGTATTTATTGTACAGTCTACCTTTGCTCCAACCGATAATATTATGGAGCTTTTGATGATGATTGATGCTGCTAAAAGAGCTTCCGCTAAACGCATTATCGCTGTAATTCCTTATTTCGGCTTTGCCAGACAAGATAGAAAAGATAAACCAAGGGTTTCGATTGCTTCAAAACTATTGGCTAATTTAATTACGTCTTCCGGAGCACAAAGAATTATTACAATCGACTTACATGCCGACCAGATTCAAGGCTTTTTTGATGTTCCTGTAGATCATTTATACGGTTCGTCTATCTTTATTCCTTATATAAAGAGTTTAAATCTTCCAAACCTTACTTTTGCTTCTCCTGACACTGGTGGTACACGTCGTGCAGGTGTGTATGCAAAAAATATGGACACAGGATTTGTGATTTGCTACAAACAAAGAAATAAACCTAACGAAGTAGGAAAAATGCAGTTGATTGGTGATGTAAGAGGTAAAGATGTAATTTTGCTCGACGATATTATAGATACAGGAAACACTATTTGCAAAGCTGCAAACATGATGATGGATAATGGAGCTTCGAGCGTAAGAGCCGTGATTACACATCCGTTGCTTACAGGATGCGCTTATGAAATGGTTGAAGAATCTGCGTTAACACAATTAATAGTTAGTAATACGATACCTTTGAAAAGACAAAGTGATAAGATACATGTTATATCTATCGCTGATTTGTTATCAAATGTTATCAGAAGTGTTGAACTTAATGAGTCGATATCTTCTTTATATAATACAGAAGTAAAATAATATTCACCCAATAATAATAAAAATAGTTGAGAACTGAAGGGTGTAGGTTAGCAACAAAATAATAATTTTAATAAAATGAAAACAGTATCAATGAGCGGTTCTCTAAGAGAGAACGTAGGGAAAAAAGATGCTAGAAAAGTGAGATTAGAAGGTAAAGTACCTTGTGTTCTTTATGGTGGTAAAGAACAATTACACTTTGCAGTAGAAGAAAAAGATTTTAAAAACATAATCTTCACTCCTGAAGTATGTTTTATAGATCTAACAATTGATGGAAAAGAGTACAAAGCATCTTTAAAAGATGTACAGTATCATCCAGTAACTGATAATATTTATCACGTTGACTTTTTAGAAATCATCGAAGGAAAAACTATCACAATGAACATTCCTATTACTGTTACAGGAAGTTCAACAGGGGTATTAAGAGGGGGTAAATTAGTTAGAAAATTAAGGAGAGTAAAAGTAAAAGGTTTACCACATTTAATTCCTGACAATGTTACACTTGATATTACTGATTTAGACATTGGACAATCAGTAAAAGTAAGTAGCTTAAAAAGCGATGGTATTGAATTCTTAGATTCAAAAAATATCGAATTAGTTGCAGTTAAAATGACCAGAGCAGTAGAAGCTGCTGAAGAGGCAAAAAAATAATTAACAACTAAAGTAATTATAAAGGTATAAAGTGAAGCCACTTTATACCTTTATTTTTTTAAATTAAATCATAACAAAGCAATGAAATATCTTATCTGTGGATTGGGAAATGTGGGTAGCGAATATGAAAATACGCGTCATAATATTGGTTTTATAATACTCGATTCACTTGCTAAAGGGTTTGATGCTAAGTTTACTACTGATAGGCACGCTTATTATACCGAGGTGAAATACAAAGGTAGAACTTTGGTGTTGATAAAGCCTACAACTTATATGAATTTAAGTGGCAAAGCTGTAAAATACTGGATGGATAAAGAAAAAATCCCGATGGAAAATGTGTTGGTTGTGCTTGATGATTTAGCTTTGCAGCCTGGTGTTATCCGTATGAAAAAATCGGGGAACGATGGCGGACATAATGGATTAATTCATATAAACGAAACCTTGGGTACTATAAATTATCCTCGCTTAAGGTTTGGCATTGGCAATGATTTTGCCAGAGGATATCAGGTGGATTATGTGTTGGGGCAGTGGAATAGAAAAGAAGAAGATATAATTATCCCTAAAATTGATGTGGCTGTCGAGATGATAAAAAGCTATACTACTATTGGCATCGACAGAACTATGAATTTCTTTAATAATAAATAACTTTTGGGAGTGCCTAAAGTACTTAAAGTTTAAAATCAATAAAGTGTTATTTATTTTATAATAATTCTGACAATTTGCCGGATTCCTGCACCTGACGACAAAAAATTGGATCCTATTAATATGATTAGCCTTTAACGATATTTTTTAATTTTTAAAAAAGCACTTCATCTATTTTGAGTGCTTTTTTTATTCAATTTTGGTGCTCCTTTTTTTAATATTTATACTATATATTA
>CAYRBL010000208.1:0-6322 GCA_964422385.1 uncultured Bacteroides sp. | reverse complement strand
ATACGCATCCTGAATTTCAAGATGGACAACTTAGTCAGATTATATGCATCCTGAAATTCCAGACGCTCTGATTTTAATATCATTATCTAAATAGTATGCTTTTTTAGCTATTTTAAGCACCTTTTTGGGTTAAATTACTTCATTTTTTAATTAATCAAATCTTGTCAAATTCTTTTATTAAAAAAAAGCCTCTGTAAAATTAATTACAGAGGCTCCTATATATAATATAGTATAAATATTATTTCTTTTTCAACATAAAGATAAATGGATTGATAGTACCTGCACCCAAATTCATATTATCGTATACTATTGTAAGATCGAGTAGATTTACCATACCTTCACCATTGCAATCCTGTTGATAATACCCTGGCATTGCATAAGGATCAAGAATCATATCATAAATACTCGATAAATCAATAATATTAACCTGTCCATCTTGGTCAACATCACCTGCCCAGATTAAATAATTAGGGCTTGTAGCACCATTTACTTCATACATATTGCCACCAAATTCTTGTGAGAAAGGATGTGTATAGAAATTATAGTTGGTAACTGAACTCTTAATATAAGTAGAATCACTCCAAGTCTCAACACTGTTTCTATGGTTCACTATTACATAAACATACTTGATAGATGTGTCGGCTAAATTAACATAAATGTCCGAAATAGTACCATCAGTATTCAAGCTTAAGTTGTGATATTCGGCTATAATATCGTAAGTAGGATATTTAGTGCTTCTTAATACTACGCTGATTGTATCAACAATTACTGGATTACTAAATTTAGGGAAGAAAACGTCATTATTAATATCATAATCAGATGCTGGCTCCATACCAATGCCATTATAGAACCCTTGCAACATAGCTGTAACTTTTAATTTGGTAAGATAAGTAGTCATAGTAACAGAATTAGAAGTAGCTCCCGAATTACATAGGTAAGGCATAATAGTACATTTTACTACATCACCGTTAGCAGGGATATATGTAAAAATACTAGTAGATGACAAGGTATTTTGAATATTATTTACATACCATTTATAAACCTGTCCACTTACTGGAACATTAACAGTAGCAGTAAAAGTAACCGAATTACCTGGAGTAGCTGGGTTAGCACTTGGTGTAATACTTATTGTTTGAACAACCGGAGCAATAGGCTGTGCAATGGCACTTCCTGCAGCACTTGTACATCCATTTACAGTCAAAGTTACACTATATGTACCCGGATTATTAACAGTTATTGAAGAAGTAGTTGCCCCAGTATTCCATAATAAAGCACCAACTGTAGTTGCAGTTGACAATACTGAACTTGCACAATTATCTTGAACATTTACAATCGGAGTTGCAGGTGTAGATTTAGGATTAGCTATTCCCGAACCAGCTAAACTTGTACAACCATTTACTGTTTGAGTTACGCTATAAGTTCCAGCTGTAGTTACTGTGATAGTAGCTGTAGTTTCGGAAGTATTCCAAAGTAAATTTCCTGAATAAATAGCTGCAGATATTACTGAAGTACCATTACAATTATCAACAACAGTAACGATAGGTGCAATAGGAGTTGTTTTAGGAGTCGCAATACCACTACCTGACAAACTAATACATCCATTTATGTTTTGTGTAACAGTATAAGTTCCCGCAATTGTAACATTAATTGATGAAGTTACTGAAGTAGTATTCCATAATAAAGAACCAGTATAATTAGATGCTGTTAAAGTAGAAGTTCCATCACAATTATCAACAACATTAACTGTAGGAGCAGTTGAAGAAACCATATTTACAACTGCATTTCCTATCATAAGTGTGTTTAATGATAAATGAATTGCTTTTACAGTATAGGTACCTGCTGTCAAACCTGTCCAACTTAATGCTGAACCTGTTCCAGAAACTAAAGAGCCATAATCAACACCATTTTTTAATAGTTGATAATCTACATTTAGTTCAGAATTACTTAAACCTACAGTTTGTCCATTACTACCTTCACAATAGCTACCACCACCATTTACATCATAAGCCATAATGTCAACATTAGCCGAACCAGTCATAGCTGTATACATATAAGTAGCAATACGATGAGCTTGTACAGTATAAGTTCCAACAGTTGCACCTAACCAAGTTAATGATGAACCTGTTCCATTCTTAACATTAAATAATGTACCATCTTTATATAAATAATAAACCAAATCAGCTTGTGAACCACTTAAAGTAACAGTAGAACCTAAGCTACTAACTGTATAAGCATTTATTGTTCCATTAAGAATAGGATTAGTCCAAGCAGATCTTAAAGTATCTGAAGGAATAGTTCCATTTACTGGATAAGGATTTGCATAATTAGCCATCACAATATTTGGATAAGTTCCATTACTGCTATATTTTATATTTGCTGTCCCCTGAATAAAGTCAACACTATTTGTTAATTTAATAGTACAAGCTCTAACCCAGTTTGTATCTATTGTCATTCCATTTGATTGTAGAGATGTAGGGTTTAATTGTATATAATTTGGAGTTGTTGCACTTGGTCTTAATAATACAGTTGTTGGTCTTTGGTCAGGAGATGTGCCAAATTGAGAACTTCCGGAAACAACAGTAGTAGTTAAGGTACCTGCACCTTTTATATTAGCATATGCTTGGCCAAACCCTGCCTGGAATCCTTTTAAGTTGAAAGAATTAGTTCCATTTATAGCCTTTGCTCTTACATATACATCAAATTGGTAATTTTTAGAATTAATTAAAGTATCATTACAAATTAATATTTGTGAAGCTGGTTGAGTTGCTGCAGGAGGTGCTGCATTTACGCTTGCTGCTAAACTTGTACATCCATTTACAGTTTGAGTAACGGTATATGTTCCGGCAACTGAAACATTAATTAAAGTAGTTGTTTCTCCAGTACTCCAAAGTAAAGTTCCTGTAAAACTAGAAGCAGTTAAAGTAGAAGTTCCGTTGCTATGATCTTCAATAGTTATAACTGGAACAGTAGGTAATGTTTTTGGTGCTGCTGTTCCACTTCCTGCTAAACTTATACATCCATTTACAGTTTGAGTTACTGTATAATTTCCTGCACTTGTTACAGTAATTGAACTTGTTGTAGCACCTGTACTCCATAATAAATTACCAGTTGCAGTGGTTGATAACAATGAATTACCACAATTATCTTGTATACTTACAATAGGAGTTGCAGGTGTTGTTTTAGGAGAAGCTGTTCCGTTAGCTGCTGCACTTGTACATCCATTTATTGTTTGAGTTACTGAATAATTTCCTGCGGTTGTAACTGTAATAGAAGAAGTATTAGCACCAGTATTCCATAATAATGTACCTGTATAATTAGAAGCTGTAAGTACAGATGAACCATCACAATTATCAACAACACTAACTGAAGGAGCAGAAGGTGTAGTTTTTGGTGATGCTATTCCACTTCCGCTAGTACTTGTACAGCCATTTGTTGTTTGAGTTACTGAATATATTCCTGATGTGAATACAGTTATACTAGATGTAGTTGCTCCTGTGCTCCATAATAATGTTCCTGTATATCCTGAAGCAGTAAGAATAGAACTACCATCGCAATTATCCACTACATTTACTATAGGAGCAGAAACTGATTGATTTGGAGCAGCAATTCCACTAGCTGCAGGACTAGCACATCCATTTATTGTTTGAGTTACGGTATATGCACCTGCACTTGTTACCGTAATACTTGCTGTAGTTTCTCCTGTACTCCACAATAAAGTTCCAGTATAAGCTGAAGCCGTTAATGTTGAAGTTCCATTACAATTATTAACTACATTTACAATTGGTGCAGTTGGTATTGATTTAGGAGTAGCTGTTGCACTTCCTGGTAAACTTGTACATCCATTTAAGGATTGGGTAACGCTTATTGTTGCATTTGAATTTACATTTTGTGGATTATCCATTCCTAGATTGCTCCAAGTAAATGTTGCTCCAGAAACTGCATTTGTAATTGTTAAAACTGAATTACCGCAATCATCTACAACGTTAACTATTGGTGTTGCTGGTATTACTTTAGGTGTTGCAGTTCCGCTTCCAGCTATACTTGTACAACCATTTACAGTTTGGGTAACTGTAAGTGTTCCATTACTAAATACAGTTATTGAACTTGTAGTTGCGCCAGTGTTCCACAATAAGTTTCCTGTAGCTGTTGTTGATAAAACTGAATTACCACAATTATCCTGAACACTTACATCAGGTGTTGCTGGTGTAGTTTTTGGTGCTGCGGTTCCTATTCCTGCAGCACTGATACATCCATTTATAGTTTGAGTAACGGAATACATTCCTGCATTTGAAACATTAATAGATGAAGTGCTTGCACCAGTATTCCATAATAAAGTACCCGTATAATTAGATGCTGTTAAATCTGATGTTCCATTACAATTATTAATAACACTAACTGTAGGAGTAGCTGGATTTGCATTCATTGTAATAATAGCACTTCCAATCATCATCAAATTACTTGTGCCTTGTACAGCTTGTATAGTATAAGTTCCCGAAGGTAATCCAGTCCAGCTTAATGCTGATCCTGTACCTGCAATAGCAGTTCCATAATTTATTCCATTTTGTAATAATTGATAATTTACTCCAGTTTCGGATCCATCTAATCCTACAGTTTGACCAGAACCAAATTCACAATAGCTACCTCCACCTGTAACATTATGTGCTTGTAAAACTCCACCAATTATTACAGAACCATTCATTGTAGAATACATATAAGTAGCTATTCTATGTGCTTGTACAGTATATACTCCTGTTGGTAAACTTGCCCAACTTATTGATGCACCTGTACCATTTGTAGTAGCATAATACGAACCATTTCTTAAAAGATAATATACAAGATCACTTTGTGAACCGCTTAATATTACAGTTGAACCGATATTTCCAACTAAATAAGTATTTACTGTTCCATTTAAAATTGGGTTGTACCAAGTTCCTCTAATAGTATCAAAAGAAATTGAACCGTTAGTTGGATTTGGATTGGTATAATTTGCCATTACTACTGTTGGGTAAGTAGCCGATTTACTAAAGAAAATATGCATAGGAGATTGTAAGAAATCTACTGTATTTGTTATTTTCATTGAGCACGCTCTTACCCATCCTGAATTCATTAATGGATCTGTAGCTGAGTCATAAATCGTCATCCCAGGATTATATAATGTAGCTGGTGCTAAATAAATATATAGTGGATTCGTAACTGATGCTTTTAACAATACAGATGTAGGTCTTTGATCTGGATTAGATGAGAAATTAGAACTTCCCGAAACAATAGATATTGATGGCGTTCCTGTTCCTTTTACATTTTTCAAACTATCTTGTAAGCCTGCTTGAAATCCTTTTAAATTAAAAGAGGTATATCCATTAATAGTTTTTGCTCTTACATATACATCAAATTGATAATTCTTTGAATCTAATAAAGTATCATTACTAATCATAACTTGTGCAGCAGGTGACCCACCTATTACTTGCGGTGCAGCATATCCACTACCAGCCAAACTTGTACACCCGTTTACAGTTTGAGTTACGGTATATGTTCCCACTGTAGTTACAGTAATACTTGCTGTTGTTTCACTTGTGCTCCATAATAAATTTCCAGTATAAGCTGATGCAGTCAAAACTGAACTTCCAATTCCATCAACTACACTTACTGTTGGAGCTGTTGGAGTAGTTTTTGGTGCTGCAGTTCCACTTCCTGCCGAACTTACACAAGAATTTACAGTTTGTGTAACTGTATATAATCCGGCAGATGTAACTGTAATTGAGTTTGTGCTAGCACCTGTGCTCCATAATAAACTACCAGTATAATTTGAAGCAGTTAATATTGATGTTCCATTACAATAATCCACTACATTTACTGATGGAGTAGTCACTGAGTTAGGAGATGCAGTACCACTACCAGGTAAACTTGTACATCCGTTTACTGTTTGTGTTACGGTATAAGTTCCGGCTGAAGTTACGGTTATTGATGCTGTAGTAGCACCTGTATTCCATAATAAAGTACCTGTGTAACTTGTTGCAGTTAATATTGATGAACCGTTACAATTATTTGAAACATTTACAATAGGTGCTGGTGGAGTAGTTTTTGGTATTACAGTTACAGTGTCACCAAAACTTGCACATCCATTTACTGTTTGGGTTGCAAAATAGGTTCCCGAACTTGTAACTGTAATGCTTGATGTAGTTTGTCCTGTATTCCACAATAAAGAACCTGTATAATTTGTTGCTGTTAAATTAGAAGTTCCATCACAATTATTAACTACACTTACAGTAGGTTTTGTTGGCAAACTTGTCATTGTTACAACTGCATTTCCTGTCATCATCGAATT
>CAYRBL010000207.1:0-6411 GCA_964422385.1 uncultured Bacteroides sp. | reverse complement strand
GGCAAAGCTTTTGGAATCTTACAGCATTATTATCGGTAGTGCTTGCTTTTATGAACATATTACCTATACCAGCTTTAGATGGTGGACACGCATTATTCCTAACTTTCGAGATTATTACAGGCAGCAAACCTAGTGATAAATTTATGGAATATGCTCAAATTGGTGGTATGATTGTACTCTTCTCTCTATTGATTTATGCTAACGGTAACGACTTATATAAATGGTTATCCCAATATTTTTAGGATATAATAATATACATTCAACTTAATCAAAAAAAAGAAAGCCTTCAACTTATTAAGTCGAAGGCTTTCTTTTTATATAATGATTAAGTTTTAAATTTTAGAAATTAGAACACCAAGAGAAATTTTAAGCTATGAAAACTAAAAATAAGAATTCAAAAATATCAGCAATAGAAACTTTACGTGAAATCCGCGATAAAGTTAATGATGAAACACAAAATATGACTTTCGATCAATTTCAAAAGTATATTCAAGAGAAACTTAAAGAAACTTTACATCCATCTGCAAATTGGCAAAAAGATTAATAAATATTTAAGACCTCTTTAAGTCCTCTACTTATTTGAAGACTTAAAGAGGTCTTTAAATTTATTGCTTCAACGAAGCCATATCTATTACAAAACGATATCTAACATCACTCTTCAGCATCCTTTCGTAAGCTTCATTTATATCTTGCATCTTTATAATTTCAATTTCTGAAACTATATTATGCTCGCCACAAAAGTCAAGCATCTCCTGTGTTTCGGCTATGCCACCAATTACCGAACCTGCAACAGATTTTCTACCCAAAATCATAGGAACAGTATTCAAGAAAGGTTCCAAACCTCCCAAATAACCTACTAAAACCAATGTTCCATTAATATTTAAAGTAGAAACATAAGGATTGATATCATGCACGTAAGGTACGGTGTCGATTATCAAATCAAATTTACCATAAACCGACTTCATCTGCCTTGCATCTGTCGAAATTATCACTTCATTTGCGCCAAGCTCCAAAGCATCATTAGTTTTGTCAGGAGTTCTCGAAAAAAGAGTAACTTCAGCACCTAAACCTTTTGCAAGTTTAATAGCCATGTGACCCAAACCACCCAAACCAACTACTGCTACTTTGCTGCCTTTGCCCACTTTCCAATGACGAAGTGGCGACCAGGTAGTGATGCCCGCACACAACAAAGGTGCTACTGCTGCTAAATCCAAATTTGTAGGAACTTTCAAAACGAAATGTTCGTCAACCACTATCTTTTCAGAGTATCCACCAAAAGTATGACCTCCCAAATATTTATCTCTTCCATTATATGTCCCTGTCATCCCACTAAAACAGTACTGTTCAAGGTCGTGTTTGCAACTTTGGCATTCTCTGCACGAATCTACCAAACAGCCAACAGCAGCAAGTTCTCCAACTTTTAGTTTGCTAACTTCTGCTCCTACTTTAGTTACTCTTCCTACAATCTCATGTCCGGGAACTGCTGGATATATGGTACCTCCCCAGTCGTTTCTGGCTGTATGCAAATCCGAATGACATACCCCACAATACAATATTTCTATCTCTATATCTTTTGCGGTGGCTTCCCTGCGCACGATGTTCAATTGTTCTAAAGCAGCATCTTTTGCATGTGTTCCGTATGCTTTTATGTTTTCTGTTTTCATTTATTTTTAATTTATTATTTTTAATAACTACTTAACGTATCAAAACGTTTTTAGATTCTATTTTTATCTATTTATTAATTTAAGTGCCCCATCAGAATATCTTTCGCCTTTTACTGTTAATTCTGATGAAGCCATAGTAATCTCAGCTACTTCCTCAGCTGTTAGTTTTATGTTTATTGAGCCAAGGTTTTCATCCAATCTCTCTAATTTAGTGGTGCCGGGTATAGGTATTATCCATGGTTTCTGTGCGAGTAGCCAGGCAAGTGCAATCTGAGCAGGGCTTGCATTTTTTCGTTGAGCTACTGATGATAATATGTCAACAAACACTTTATTTGCTTTTCTGTTTTCGGCCGATAAACGAGGAACAGAAGTACGGAAATCAGTTTTATCAAAGCTTGTGTTTTCATCTATTTTACCTGTCAAAAATCCTTTTCCCAATGGGCTATAAGGTACAAATCCTATTCCAAGTTCTTCTAAAGTAGGCAGTATTTCCAATTCAGGCTCTCTCCACCAGATAGAATATTCGCTTTGCAAAGCAGTAACTTTTTGTTCGGCATGTGCACGCCTGATGGTTTTAGCACCAGCTTCCGACAATCCAAAATGCAGAACTTTCCCTTCTTGTATTAAGTCTTTCACTGCACCTGCCACCTCTTCAATAGGTATGTTTGGGTCAACTCTATGTTGGTAAAACAAATCGATGGTCTCTATTTTAAGTCGTTTCAACGATTCCTCTGCCACTTTTTTAATATGTTTGGGATGGCTATCAAGTGCAGTAATCCCTTTTGAGGTATCAAAACCAAATTTAGTAGCTATCTTTATTTGATTGCGAAAAGGTGAAAGCGCCTCACCCAAAAGCTCCTCGTTGGTATAAGGGCCATACACTTCGGCAGTATCAAAAAAAGTAACACCCCTTTCAACTGCTTTATGCAACAACGAAATCATTTCTTTTTTATCAGGCAAAGTGCCATAACTATAACTCATCCCCATGCATCCAAGTCCTAATGCAGAGACTTCTAAACCACTTTTCCCTAAGCTGCGTTTATCTATAATTGTATTCATATTATGTATTATTTTATTTTGCAAAATTAGATGTTATGAATTTAGTAATTCAGACAAAATTTGTTTTATATTTAAATGTTTTGCTTCACTAATTTTTTTAGATTGATCATAAACTAATTCAATCCAATCTGAAATTTTATCTTCTTCACTAGTTTTTACACCCCAGTATTCAGATAATTCAGATGATGAAATCTGTTTTATTGTTTTAATAATAAGTTTAATATTATCAAACAAATTAATAAAAACACGTGGAATGTTGCAGATGGTTTCTTTCCCAATTTTCCTATCTAATCTTCCTCCAGCAGTAAATAAGTCACGAATATTAGAACAAACTATACCTTCACGAGTAACTAACCAAATTGCAAATCTACCAAATTTATCATTAGAATTACTAAATAATTCAGGAAAGTAAATCATTGCTTTAATTTTCACTTCCTGCTTTTCTTTTATTGTTAAATTATTCCAAATTTTAATGACTATATTACTGGCTTTACCATTGTTTTGATCTATCCACCATAAATCTTCACCAGGTTTAAGTTTCTTTTTATAATATTCAATAATAGGTTTTATTGGATTGTCCTTTTTTCTTAAAGTGTCATAAGGTATTTGTATTTTATCAAAAATAGTTTCACCTTGCTTAAGATTCATATCTATTAGATATCTTGGTGAATGTGTTACTACTATCTCTGCTAAACATTCTTCATAAGGCCGACATCTAAACTCAATTGGATTTGCTAACTTAGCAAATAACATAAATATCCTTTCTACGTTTTCAACTCTTGTGTTTTCCAATATACTGTTGCCGGTAGTTTTCCAGTGATTTTGAGTTGTAGTTTTAACCTCAATACCATAATATTTTTTGGCAATTATATCAGGGAATTTTTGACCACCTATTAATTCAATTGAATTTTCAAATGAAGTTCCAATAGCTAAATTAGAGATAACCTCTTTTACATAAGGTTCAAGTTTATTACCACTAAGCAAAGATAAAGTAGTTGAAGATGTATTAACTCGACTGTTTAACTCAATAATTGATGAGTGTAATAATAAATCAAACTCATTTTGATTTGGTTCTGGATTAACTGAAATTATCATAAATTTTTATTTAAAATATAAATCCCATATATTTTCTATTCTTTTTGCAATATTATATGCTAAAAGTGGAGGTACAGCGTTTCCAATAACTTTATATGCTTGAGATGGGCTTACTAAAAATGTTCCTTTCCTACCATTCTTATTCTCAATTACGAATTCAAAATCAGTAGGAAATGTCTGAATTAATGCACATTCTCTAGGCGTTAATCGTCTTTCTTTTAATCCTTTTGAAAGTTCTTCATTTATTTTACCACCATTTTCTAAAGATAATCTTCTAAATTCTATATTTCCATGATGCTCCGATCTAATTGTTGGGCTTATTCCATTAAGCTTTATTTCTATTTGCCCTTGACAATGAGCTCCCATATATTTTGCTTTTGAATAATACTTTTGAGATAAATCTGATGATATTTCTGGCTCTACCAGATTTTTGAAAACTTCCTTTAATTCAACATGTCTTTTTAAGTTAATCCCATCAGTAGTATAACTGTGTGTTGGTTTAGGATATGGATTAAATTCATCAGAGATAGTTTCTTTTTGTAATTGCTCAAGTGCTTCACTTTTTAATGCTGACTTCTTAATTCCAATAAAAACAACTCTTTCTCTTGATTGTGGCACTCCAAAATCTGCAGCATGCAATACTTGAGGGTTTAATACTATATAACCATTTTCACTAACATTTGAAAAATCACTTTGGATAATGTCTTTTACATTTGAAAGATTTACTAATCCTTTAACATTCTCAGCAATAAATATTCGTGGTTGAGTAATTTCTATTACTTGTTTCATCCACATATATAGCTTACCACGAGTTTCTTCTGAAGCTGTATTAATATCAGATAATTTACCTAAATGATTTTTATGCGAAACAAATCCATTTCTCTTACCTGCAATACTAAAATCCTGACAAGGAAATCCCCCTGTAACAATGTCAACTCCAGTAGGAAATACGTAAGTACCACTTTGATGTAGTTTTACTAAATCCACAATACTATCAGTGTGAAACATTTCTGAATTAGCACCCCTCTTTGAAAAATGGGTTACCCATGTATTTCTAGCATCATTTAGAATATCATTAGCAAAAATTGTTTTAAACTTTGTCTTATTAAGAAGGATAAAATCATCATTTATTTTTTTATTAATAAAATGAGGAGTTAATATTTCATTAACTGAAGAGCTTAAAACCGAAAAATCACCTTCAAACCCCAAATCCATACCACCACAACCCGAAAAAAGGGAAAGCATGTTTAAGATACTTTTTTCGTTTTGTTTTTTAATTTTGGTTAGTGGCTTTGTCTTTTTGTTAAAGCTAATATTCAGTTGGGGTTCTCCAACTATATTATTTTCAGCTTGATTTTTAGATTTATACGTACGCATATTTTTTTTGTAAAAGTACTAATAATTCATTACAAAATCATCAATTTAAGATTTTATTTTAAAATAAATTTCTTATTACACGAAGTGGATAAATATCAATAGAAAACCTAAACTAACGATGCTTTCAATACGCTTAGGGGAATATCCATTTCTAATTTTTTATTTTACACACAACGTTCTATAGATTAACACTCCTATAAAAACATTGACTAATAATGGATTATTTATTTTTGTTATTGAAACTTATATTGATATTATTCGTTATAGTTTGCATTGGCTCTAATCAATTTTACCGTCAATATAAATACAGTTTCCAAATTTAATAATAATTTTAACATGAGTACAGGAGAACATACAGGTCATCCGATCAATGTTGCAAATTTAGAAGAGCTTTATGGATTTTTGGCAAATATGGGGGCGCTTTACGATCCGGTAAACCAAAGGATAAAGTTGCCAGCTATTGAGATAATGATTGGCCTTGCGAATGGTAAGTTGCAGGTGGTAAAAGACACGAATGGCGTGTATAAAAGAGGCACCAATGATAGGGAATTAGAGTTTGCAGATATTAAGAAATTATGCACCCGATTGGTAAATGCATTAATAGCATGTGGAGCTACTAAGCTTACTGTGGCAGATGCTAAGACTTATAACCGTAAGATTCAGGGTGGACGTGCTGCTGAAAAGATTAGTCCAATAGTACCTACAACTGAAGTTGAACTTACTGAAGACGAAAAAATAGCTAAGAACATTTCTGTTTCTCAACAGAATTTTGATTTTGTAATTGATAATTTTATTAAATTAGTAACTTTATTAATTAATGAACCATTGTATTTGCCAAATGAAGTAGCATTGCAAACTGCAACTTTAGAGGCTAAAATAGTACGTATGCAAGCTAAAAATAAGGCAGTAAAAGATGTTACACCTGCTTATGTAAGTGCGATGTCGGATCGTAATGTGTTTTTATATAAATCAGAAACCGGCTTAGTGGATACTTCTAAGGTGATAAAGGCATACGCTTTATCAGTGTTAGAAACTTCGAGTGAGGTTTATATTAGAATAAATAGTATTCATTTTAAGAATTTCAAATAAAGAAATTAAGTTGAAAAGTGATTTATTTATTAAAATAAATCTAATAATAATAAAGAAGGAACAATTTTTTGTTGTTCCTTCTTTTTTTTGCAAAATCTCAGAATCGGATAAAACTGCGTCGTATCGG
>CAYRBL010000206.1:0-6419 GCA_964422385.1 uncultured Bacteroides sp. | reverse complement strand
GAATGATCTAAGGGAAGAATAAATAAAGTAGTATAGGTTTCGGGGATTGTCATCAACGAGCAAGCCTGTTCAACATTGGCTGTATAATTGCGATGAGAAAGAATGATACCTTTAGGATCAGCAGTGGTACCTGAAGTATAACAGATATTCGCATGAGCATCTCCTTTTAAATTCGTCCATCTATTTTCGAATTCCGAGCCATGAGTTGCTAAAAAGTCTTCTCCTAATTTATAAATATCATTGATATGAAATTCATCTTCTGAATATGATTCTTGAGTATCCAGATAAATTATCTTTTCAACTAATGGACATTCGCTTTTAATTTGTTTTATTTTACTTGCCTGTCCTTGCGAAACAATTACAAATCTACTTTCGGAATGATTAATCCTGAACTTAATTTCTGAGGCCTCAATCAACTTTACTGATAATGGTACGTTAACAGCCCCAGCATATAGTATACCCATTTCGCTAATGATCCAGTCGTTTCTTCCTTCAGAAATCAAGGCTATTTTATCACCTATATTTATACCTAAACTTAACAATCCGGCAGCAAACTTATAGATATAATCTCGAGTATCAATATATGAAATTGCTTCAAATTTATCTGTTTTCTTTTCTTTAAGAAAAGGATTATTTGCATATTTCTGAACACTTTCTTCAAATAACTGCGGAATTGTTTTCATGTTATTTCTTTATTTTTGTAAAATAATAGTTAGTTTATCATTTAAGACCTCAAAGATAGTAAAAATACTTATATTACTAAAAAGTGAAAGTGCCTAAAGTTGATTTATTATAACTTTAGGCACTTCAAATTTCAAACTTTAGGCATTTCCCTTTTATTGTCTTATCTCAACAAGAACATCGTCTTTATTTACGTTGTCGCCTTGTTTGATATTAATTTTTTTAACAACACCTGAAATAGTAGAAAGAATTTCGTTTTGCATTTTCATTGCTTCCAAAATCAATACTACATCGCCTTCGTTGATGATTGCATTTTCTTCAGCAAACACTTCAACAATTTTTCCTGGCATAGGAGCAGTAATTAATCCAGTTTTCGATTTCTTCATCGTTTTTTCTATAATCTGCTTACGCTGATAAGATAGGGGAGTCTCTACAGTAAAATTATAGGTAACACCATTAATCATGATCACATATTTATTCTGGTTTTTCTCCATCACTTCCACAGGAAATTTCCTGTTTTTGAATTTAACATAGGTAAAACCATCGTTGTCATCAATAATTTCTATATCTTGTTTCTTGCTGTTAACTCTTAGGCCATCAGCAGGACTATAGATGAATTCGTATTTCTTGCTTTCCTTACCCAGCGTAATATATTTAACAGGTTCGGAAGATGATTTCTTTTTAAAACTTAATTTCATTTTAAATTATTTTTTGATGACAATTTAACGTAATCTCTTATTCAATAACCATGGATCAATAGACTTTCCTTTTGCATGATCAACCCATTCGTCCTTTTCCTCTTTCAATTCATTGGCGTAGTTATAGGTTGCGAAGAAAGCAGCTAACATTTCCTCATCTTTTTCCTGGAAGAAAGTTTTTTCTAAATCTTTTTCAATAAAAGAAGTATTAAAAGTTCCATCCACAAAAACTTTATTAGTTAAAACAGCTTTGCAGAAAGGTATTGTAGTTTTTAAGCCTTTGATCCTAAACTTACCTAAAGCTACTAACATTTGTTCTATAGTTTTCTCACGGGTTGGACCATGAACAATTAGTTTAGCAATCATCGAATCGTAGTATGGTGTAATTACCGAACCGCTTTCGATACCTGTATCTACTCTGATGCCTTCACCTTTAGGATAATTTATTTTCTCAATTGTTCCTAAATTTGGTGAAAAACCTGCCTGAACATCTTCTGCATTTATACGGCATTCGATAGCCCAACCATTAAATTTAATATCATCTTGAGTTAAATTTAATTTTTCGCCTTGAGCTACTCTTATTTGTTGTTCTATCAAATCTACTCCAGTTATTTCTTCAGTAACTGGATGTTCAACCTGAATACGGGTATTCATTTCCATAAAATAAAAACCACCATCAGCATCCAACAAAAATTCAACGGTACCTGCACTGTAATACTTTACAGCTTTAGTTATGTTGATTGCAGCTTCACCCATTCTCTTTCTCAACTCTTCGGTGAGAGCTGGTGAAGGTGATTCTTCCAATAATTTCTGATGTTTGCGCTGAACCGAACATTCTCTTTCGCCAAGATGAATAGTGTTTCCCATTTTATCGGCCAACACTTGAAACTCGATATGCTTTGGATTTCTTACATATTTTTCGACAAATACTGAAGGATCATTGAAGGCTTTTTCGGCTTCATTGGTTGCAAGGCGGAACATTTTTTCCATTTGCCCATCGTTTTCCACAATACGCATACCTCTTCCACCGCCACCTGATGCAGCTTTTAAAATTACAGGATAACCTACTTTGTTTGCTATTTCCAATGCTTGTTTTACAGAACTAAGATTGTCCTTACTACCTTCAAGTAGTGGAATCTTATGCTTACGAGCAATTTGTTTTGCGATTGTTTTATTACCCATTTTATAGATTACATCAGCTGAAGGGCCGATAAATTCTATCTTTTCCTCCTCACATCTCTGCGCGAAATATGGGTTTTCTGCTAAAAATCCATAACCCGGATGTATAGCATCTATTTTATGTTCGACTGCAGTTTCTATCAATTTTTCGATATCTAAAAACTCAGGAATTTCTTCAAATCTTTCAGTAAAATCACAAATATGATCAGCAAAATTAAGATAAAGAGCACTTGGTTCCTTTGCAGTTTTAATTACATAGGTTTGTATGCCCATTTTCTTAGCAGTTTTGATAATTCTTATTGCAATTTCGCCACGGTTTGCAATTAATATGCTATTGATTTTTTTCATGAAAAAATATTTTTTATAAACTCAAAATACAATATAACATCTGCAATTTACAATGGAATATTACCATGTTTGCGCGATGGAATTGTTACGTGTTTGGATTCGAGTGCTTCAAAAGCCACGATTAATTTCTTACGGGTATCAGCTGGATCTATTACCTCATCAATATATCCTTTTTCGTCAGCAATGTATGGATTGGCAATCTCTTCGCGATATTTAGCAGCTAATTCTTTTTTCACTTTAACAGGATCTGTTGCTTCAGCTAATTCTTTTTTGTAAAGGATAGCTACTGCACCTTCGGGTCCCATAACAGCTATTTCGGCAGTTGGCCAAGCAAAGCTAAAGTCGCCACCAATATTTTTGCTATTCATAACGCAGAATGCACCACCATAAGCTTTGCGGAGGATAACTGTAACTTTAGGAACAGTTGCTTCGCAATAAGCATACAATAATTTTGCACCATGCTTAATTAAACCACCATATTCCTGATTTACCCCTGGTAAAAATCCTGGAACGTCTTCTAATGTTAGGATTGGGATGTTGAATGAGTCGCAGAAACGTACAAATTTAGCACCTTTCATCGAGGCATCTATATCTAATGTACCTGCTAATATTTTTGGTTGGTTGGCAACTATGCCTATTGATTTTCCATTCAATCGGGCAAAACCTGTAACTATATTTTGTGCATAAAGTTCGGATGCTTCGAGGAACCTGCCATTATCTACAATTAATTTTATAGCGTCCTTAACATCATAAGGTTTATTAGGATCGTCGGGAACTATATCTCTTAGTTTTTCCTCAAACCTGTAAGGATTATCGGTAGTTTCGATAAACGCAGGGTTTTCGAGGTTATTGGAAGGAAAATACGATAGCAAACGCTTTACGCCAAGTAAAGTATTTTCTTCATCTTCGAAAATAAAGTTAGCAACTCCACTCTTACGAGCGTGAACATCAGCACCACCGAGTTCTTCGGTAGTTACTTCTTCGTTCAAAACTTCTTTTACAACATTAGGCCCGGTTACAAACATATAACTGGTGTGCTTGGTCATAAAAGTAAAATCGGTGAGGGCAGGGGAGTAAACAGCGCCACCTGCAGCTGGTCCCATGATAACTGAAATCTGGGGTATAACACCGGAGGCTTGCACGTTGCGTAGGAAAATATCTGAGTATCCTGCCAAACTTACAACGCCATCCTGTATACGCGCTCCGCCCGAATCAATTAATCCAACGATTGGTGCACCCATTTTGAGCGAAAGGTCCATAATTTTGGTAATCTTTTGAGCATGTATTGCGCCAAGCGAGCCACCCATAATGGTGAAGTCCTGTGCATATACAAAAGTTAACCTACCGTTGATCTTACCAAAACCTGTAACCACACCGTCGCCAAAACCTCTGTCGGTTTTACCGAAATCGCTTCCCGACTTAGCTGAAGTAGCAAATTCGTCGAGTTCTTCAAACGTATTACGATCGAAGAGTAATTCAATTCTTTCGCGTGCAGATAGCTTCCCTTTAGCGTGTTGCTTGGTAATAGCTTGATCTAAATGTACGTCACTTACATGTCTTCTTTCAAGGAATTTCTTAAAAATCTTTCCGTTTACATCCATATTATCGATTTATATGATGAAATTTATAAAACCAAAACAACGAATCTTATGATTTGTTTAAACGAATTATGAATTATGAATTTAAAATCAATTACGAATTACGAATTAAGAATTACGAATTAGGATTTACGATTTATAAATGAATAGTTTGTATAAAAAAAGAACTCTTATCATTTTATGGATAAGAGTTCTTATTTTTTGTTAAATATGGTTATTATTTAATGTTTTTATAAACTAAAACTACATTAGCATTTAAATACTGTTTTCATTCATAATTCATAATTAATAATTAATAATTAATGCCTTTATTTTTCGTAATTCGTAATTCGTAATTCGTAATTTTGTTTTAAACTCCGTAATTCGTAATTCGTAATTTGTAATTATACCTTTATTTAACAGTTAATTTCAATTCTACATCCTCGCCTGGAGTAACTGCTGCTATTATTAAATAATATTGTGTAGCGGTTCCTATGTTTCCAATAGGGAATTCTATTATTTCTCCTGTTAAAACTAATTGAGCATAATCAGGAATAGTTGTAGGATTTGGTATCGTACTTAAGAATATTTTCGCTGCTCCTAATCCTTTATTTTCTGCTTTTAGGATTTCTGAGTGTTTAAATTTAACTTCCGGACTGCATTGCATCTTTCCTGCTAATACGTTTATCATATATTCGTTAGCATATAAGAAATCTTTTGATCTTTCGTAACCATCTACAATATTTGTTTTAAAATAGTCGGCAACTAAAGCAAGGTTATCAATATTTAAATTACAAGTGGTAAAAAAACAAGTTTGCATTGCTTTTTTTATTGGAAGAACTAATGTTTTTTTGTTAGAAATATCTGTTGAAACATGTCTTTTGTTATCAAATTTGATATCATACAAATCTTTTATTTCAGTTACAAAGTCAATAACATCAGTTATTATACCTACATATTCAGGTTTTAGTGAAAGTATCATTTGAAATTCATCAAGATATTTAATCCTGTCACTTTCGCTACCTGAATAAAAAAGATATTTTCTATCTAATTTGGTTTGAATAATGATGTTTTTGTCACCATTTGAAATAGTGTTAATCTGGGTTTCAAAATTACTTAATTTAGTAATAATGTAATCTTTTTTGTCAGCTATTATTCTAACGTCAGTGCTAACTTCACCTGCATCAACTTCAGTTCTCTGAATTTTCTGGTGGTAAGGAATAAGTACCAATTCTAATCCAGCTGCCAATCCAATGTAAGGCGATCCAACGGGTTTATCTTTACAAGCTTCGATAAATGCCTGGCAAAATGCATCTATTACCTCTGGTGGATACTTTTCTAACGTTAATATTATCGTTAAAGCATGCCTTAAAAATTTATTTAATTCTCCATCTGTCATATTAAAAAAAGTTTTTTTTGCTGTAAGAAAGCAATGTTTATTCCATTTGTGTTTCAGCAGGAATTTATGTTTGCAAAAATACAATTTTTAAAGTTAATAAAATTGCATTTTATAAATAATTATGAAAATAAATAATTTTATGTAAATAAAATATTATATATAATTAAATACAATTTTTAATTAAATTTCAAATAATATTGAATAATAATATAAATAATTATTTATATACTTGATACTGGTGTCTTCATAAGTTTTGATTAAACTAAGCATATAAGCTTACTAATCATTTATATTATATTTATCAATTGACTACATAATCTAATAGGTCTTAGTGAGGACTTTAAGAGGCAAACCGTGGCAGAGTATGTCTTAAAGTAGACTTTAAGAGGCAAACCGTGGCGGATTATGTCTTAAAGTTGACTTTAAGAGGCAAACCGTGGCGGAGTAGGTCTTAAAGTAGACTTTAAGAGGCAAACCGTGGTGGAGTAGGTCTTAAAGTTGACTTTAAGAGGCAAACCGTGGCGGAGTAGGTCTTAA
>CAYRBL010000205.1:0-6437 GCA_964422385.1 uncultured Bacteroides sp. | reverse complement strand
TCTAATACAACTTATAAATCTTCCCTGGGAAACATTTAATAATACTATTAAACTCCATATTCAACAATGCCGTTGCCACTTTAGAGGAAGGCAAATTGCAAAGGCCAATAATTTCGTCGATGGCAATAGTATTCTTTTCAAAGATTAAATCATAAATAATTTTTTCATCAGGAGTAAATTCGATAAACAATTTTTGCTGTACATTCTTCTTCGCACCTTCCGTTTTCTCCCAACTCATTAAATAAATTAGGTCTTCGGCCGACTCAATAAGCACTGCTTTATTTGTTTTGATAAGATGATTGCAACCCTCCGAAAAGCTCTCGGTAAGCCTGCCGGGCACCGCAAACACATCTTTATTATATGTGTTGGCAATTTCGGCGGTAATCAGAGCACCACCATGTCGGGCAGCCTCCACAACTATAACAGCATCCGCCATCCCTGCAATAATACGATTTCTTTTAGGGAAGTTTTCTCTATCGGGATTGGTATTGCTCCTAAATTCGGTTAAAAGACCTCCATTCTTAAGCATTTTTTCGGCCAAAGGCTTATTTAAAGCAGGGTACAACATATCCAAACCATGCGCCAATACGCCAACTGTAGCAATGTTGGCCTCCACTGCCGCTTTGTGCGAATACGTGTCGATACCATAAGCCAAACCGCTCACCACAAGCACATCCTCAGAAGCAATGTCGTTCACTAATTTCTTAGTTATATCCTTTCCATATTCAGTAGCTTTTCGGGTGCCAACAATACTAATAACTTTAGGTTTGTTCAGATCGGCATTGCCCATATAATACATAAGCAGAGGGCCATCAATACAGTTTTTAAGTCGGGAAGGATAGGCTTTGTCAAGATAAAACAAAGGTTTTATATTGTATTTTTCGATAAATAAAAGCTCCTTGTCTACCTTATCAAAAATCTCATGATTATGAATCGAATTGGCAACATACTCGCCAATACCCGGTATCTTGAGGAGATTATGTTTCTTTTCTTTAAAAATAGCCTCTACACCACCGCAATGGTTAATCAATTTCTTCCCGTTAATATCGCCAACACCAGGAATTAAAGTTAAAGCAATCTGAAATTTTAGCAAAATGTTAATTGTTAAGTAAAGTTTACTACTTTTGTAAAGAGAAATAAACGCGACAAAGTTATGTATAATAATCTATAAATTGGGAGAAATAAAAAAAATATTAATCTGCCCGCTCAACTGGGGATTGGGGCATGCCGCAAGGTGTGTTCCAATAATAAACGAGCTCATAAAACAAGGAGCCGAAGTGGTGATAGCCTCTGAAGGCGATCCGCTTGCATTTTTAAAACAAGAGTTCCCTATGCTTAGATTTGTGGAGTTTAAAGGTTATAATATTAAGTATGGTAAAAAAAATAATATAGTTTTAAAGATGTTTCTTTCGATACCCAAAATACTTTTTGGTATCTATAAAGAACATAAAATGCTAAATAAAATAATTGAAGAACACAAAATAGATGCTGTAATAAGCGACAATCGTTTTGGATGCTGGAACACGAAGGTGAAAAGTATATACATAAGTCATCAGATAATGATTAAGAGTTCAGAACATCTTAAGTTTTTAGAAGGATTGCTATATTATATTCACAAATATTTTATTAAAAAGTATGACGAATGTTGGATCCCCGACCTAAAAGAAGGTAAAACTTTATCGGGGGATTTATCACATAAATATACTTTGCCTACACCTTATTATTATATAGGTACATTATCAAGATTTACTACCAAAAATAATGTAGAGCCCAAAGAATATACCTATGATTTAATGGTTATATTATCAGGCCCCGAACCACAGCGTACTATTTTCGAAGATATAATAATAGAACAATTAAAAGATACAAGTCTGAACACTATTATTGTTAGAGGCAAACCAGATGCTATAAAACAAACTAAAATTGCAGAAAACATAACTATATATTCGCATTTAAATACTGCAGATTTTAAAGATAAACTTTTAAATTCTGAAATAATATTGTGTCGTTCGGGATATTCAACTCTAATGGATTTGTCGGTGTTTGGAAAAGAAGCAATCCTTGTTCCTACACCCGGGCAAACAGAACAAGAGTACCTTGCAGCATATCACAAGCAACTAAAGCATTATTATTCGATGTCGCAAAAGGATTTTAATCTGGAAGTCGCCTTGCTAAATTCCGAAGGATATAAAGGAATAAAGTGCTCTACAGACGCAGTTGTTTTAAAAGAAAGAATACAAAGAATGTTAGGAATAAATTAATAATTAAAAATGAATCCAAGAGTTTTAAGTGTAAAACCAGAAAAAGACTTTACATTATTAATTACTTTTAATAATGGTGAAGTTAAAAAGTTTGATGTAAAACCTTATTTAGAGATAGGAATTTTTAAAGAATTAAAAGATTTAAGTTTGTTTAATTCTGTCAAACCAAGTTTAGGAAGTATTCAGTGGGCTAATGGACTTGATTTATGTCCAGATACTTTATATCTGGAAAGCGAATAAATAGTATTATAAAACTGAAGAGAAAGAATACAAAGAATGTTAAAAGATACAATTTAATCAGATATTTTCCGTAAAATTGCACTTCAAAATTAAGATATGCTATTTATACTTACAAAAGAGCTGGTAAATAAATTTATTAAGTTTGGAGTGGTTGGCGCTTCAGGAGTTATTGTCGACTTTGGGTTTACTTATTTAGGAAAAGAGATTGTTAAAATACCAAAGTATTATGCCAATGCAATAGGTTTTACTATTGCTGCAAGTACTAATTATTTCCTTAATCGAATATGGACTTTCCATAGTCAGAACCCAGATATAGGTTTGCAATATTCTAAATTCATTTTAATTTCTTTAATAGGATTAGGCTTAAGTACCCTTATCATCTGGACATTGGTAAGCAAGTTTAAGTGGAATTTCTATTTCTCAAAACTATGTGCAATAGGCGTAGTAACGATTTGGAACTTTATATTTAATATGATTTTTACTTTTAGTTAAAGAATAAATATATAAAAAGAAATATACATCTAAAATAAATAAAAACTAATTATGCTGCTTGCATTTTGAATAGAAATACTTCTTATTTTAATTCATAATTCATAATTCATAATTCATAATTCAAGAAACTATGATTAAATCAATGACCGGTTACGGCAAGGCTACCTGCGACACTCAGAACAGAAGAATAACAATAGAAATAAAATCTTTAAACAGCAAACAGCTCGACATTAATGCTAAGTTGCCTTCAGTTTATCGTCAAAAAGAACTTGAAATACGTAATATTATTTCAAATAAACTCGAGCGTGGCAAGATTGATGTTTATATTACCTATGAAATTATTGGTGTAATATCTGATTATTCTATTAATAAAAACACTGCTATCTCTCATTTTAATGAGTTAAAAGAACTCTCTAAGGAAATAGGGCAGGAGCCGATAGATTATTATTCTTTGTTAATAAAAATGCCTGATATCTTCACGAATGCTTCAGATAATATTACTGAAGAAGAGTGGCTGGGCTTTATGAATGCAATTGAAGAAGTGGTTGCCAAAGTTGATGGGTTCAGGGTTAACGAAGGTGGTATTTTAAGGAAAGATATGGAAACCCGTATTCATATTATTGAAGAATTATTACTTGCTATCGTTCCTTTTGAGATGGGTAGGATGTCGATAATAAAAGATAGAATTAAAAATAATCTTACTGAAATTATCGACACAACTAAGGTGGATAAGAATCGTTTTGAGCAGGAACTTATTTATTATTTAGAGAAAATAGATATCACAGAAGAGAAAATAAGATTGAAAAAACATCTTGATTTCTTTTTGGAAACTATAAATGAAAAGACTTCTTCAGGTAAGAAACTTTCTTTTGTTTGTCAGGAAATAGGTAGAGAAATCAATACGATAGGATCGAAAGCTAATGATGTTGACATTCAGAAAATGGTAGTTCAAATGAAGGATGAACTTGAAAAGATTAAAGAACAACTTGCAAATATTCTATAAGATTAACACAAAATTGTTATGAAAAAGGTTTTAGTATTGCTTTTTATTTTTGTTGCTTTCAATGCAAAATCACAAGATACTATTTATGCACGAAAGATATTAAAAGCCCTTACTTCGCCCGAAATGGATGGTAGAGGTTACGTAAATGAAGGAAATAAAACAGCAGCATTCTTCCTGGATAAAGAATTTTCGGGAATGAAATTATCTAAATTTACTAATTCATATTTGCAACCATATTATAAATCTATAAATACTTTTCCTGGTAAAATGAATGTGAGTTTTGATAAAACCATTCTTAAGCCAGCCGTCGATTATCTTGTTACACTTTCTTCACCTGCATTAAAAGGGGAGTTTAAAATAGTAAAACTAGATAGTACTAACTTAAATTCTCAAAAAGAATTAGAGAAATATTTGAGTAAATCTTATGAAGATAAATTTATTTTAATTGATAAAAAAGGTATAAAAGACACCAATGTTACTAAGTTTATTAAGAAACTAAATACCGAAAATAGTTTTAAAGCAAAAGGATATATTTACATTAACGATAAGCTTACCTGGGGTGCTTCGGATGGTTATAGAGTAAAAGATTATGTTGTATTAAACATTACCAGAAGTTTTATTTCGACTCTAAATCCTAAAAAAATAACTATAGAAACCGAAGCAGAATTCCAAAGTGATTATCGCCTGTATAATGTTGCAGGCTATGTAAAAGGCAAATCTAAGTCTGATACTTTTTTTGTTTTTACAGCACATTATGATCATCTAGGTCGAATGGGAAAGGATACTTATTTCCCGGGAGCCAATGATAATGCCAGTGGCACTACAATGGTACTCGACCTTGCAAAATATTATTCAAAACCAGAAAATCAACCTGAATATTCTATAGCTTTTTTATTGTTTTCGGGTGAGGAGTCGGGCTTGTGGGGTTCTGAGTATTTTGCATCTAATCCTATGTTTCCTTTATCAAAAATAAAGTTCTTAATAAATCTTGATATGATGGGTACCGGAAGTGAAGGTATAACTGTGGTGAATGCTTCTACTTTTAAACAACAATATGAAAAGATGAAGGAGCTAAATACAAAGGCTAATTATTTAAAAGCTGTTGTCGAAAGAGGTGAATCTTGCAATAGCGACCATTGTCCTTTTTACCAAAAGGGAGTTCCTGCGATATTTATTTATGCAATGGGAAGTGAATTTACCGAGTACCATAACATAAATGATATTGCTGAAAAGCTTCCATTAACTAAGTACAGCGAGATATTTAAATTGCTTCTTGACTACCTAAAAACGGAGTAATTATGAATTATGAATTATGAAAACAAGTGAGCTAAAGTTTGAAGTTTGGAATGCCTAAAATTAATAAGATCATTATTGATTAATACTAAAATTTTTTAGGTTTACAAGAGAAATGTGATGAGTCGATTTACTGACTTGAATTGTTAAAGGAAACAGAATATATTAACGAAATTGAATTTACAAATATTAATAAAGATGCTATGGATATTCTAAAAATTATCAAAAGCATTATTATAACAACCAAACAAAATAATAACTAATTGTGGATTCTTGAATTCCTAATGAATCTCATCTTGTATTCATTCATAATTCATAATTCATAATTCATAATTTCTTAATTTATGATATCAATTGATAATACAATAATTTCTGACGATGTTTACAAAGTGTGTTTTGTATGCGATTTGAACAAATGCAAGGGTATTTGTTGCGTTGAGGGTGATGCCGGTGCTCCATTGGAAGAGGAGGAAATTAGTATACTCGAAGATGAAATTGATATGATAAAACCATATCTTACCAAAGAAGGTTTAGAGGTAATTGAGGAGGAAGGCGTTTTTGATTATGATGCTTTGGGCAATTTTGTGACTCCTTTGATTAAGCATCGGGAGTGCGCTTTTTGTTATTTCGAAGATGATATTGCAAAATGTGCAATAGAAAAAGCGTATGAAGAAGGCAAAGTTAAATTTCAAAAGCCAGTATCGTGTCATTTGTACCCAATACGTTTACAAAACTACAATGATTTTGATGCTGTAAATTATCATAAATGGCCGATATGTGAAAAAGCACTGGTGAACGGTAAACGATTAAATGTACCTGTTTATGAGTTCTTAAAAACACCTTTAATACGAAAATATGGAGCTAAATGGTATGCCGAATTGGAGAAAACAATAAAATCATTACCAAAAAAATAATCAGAATACTATTATTTATTTATAAGAAAAGTTGTTTGCTGTAAAATAAAAAAGGCTCATAGATTCTATGAGCCTTTTTTATCATTGAAGTAGAATGACTATTCAGGATGAATTGCTTCAACTGGACAAACATCAGCACAAGAACCGCAGTCAGTGCAAACTTCTGGATCAATTTTATAGATGTCGCCCTCAGCAATAGCTTCTACTGGACATTCATCGATACAAGTAGATCGG
>CAYRBL010000204.1:0-6457 GCA_964422385.1 uncultured Bacteroides sp. | reverse complement strand
TTCAAACGAAAATTTATGTGGAAATGGCAAGGAATCGTATATAAATCTATTCAAAATATAAACACCGCCATTTATTAATCCATCTTCTTTATATTTTTTCTCATTAAATTTTATAATTCTATCCGCATTCATTTCAACAGTACCGTATCTATCGAAGTTGTGCATTCTTTTTATAGATAATGAAAAATCAGCTTTAGATTTGGAATGGAAATGATACAACTCAAACAAATCAACATTAAAAAAAGTATCGCCATTTAATAAATAAACTAAATTTTCGTGAGGGTATGAAATTGCATTTAATATTCCGCCACCTGTCCCCAAAGGCTCCTCTTCTACAGCATAAATGATATCAATATCCTTATATTTCTTACCAAAATAGCTATCAATAGCTTCGTGTTTGAACCCGACAGAAAGAATAACCCTATTTATTTTATATTTTTCTAAATAATTAAATAAATATTCAAGAAACGGCTTCCCATTAATATCTGCCATAGGTTTAGGAATGTCTTTTATAACATTCTTAAGTCGGGTACCCAAACCACCTGCCAAAACAATTGCTTCTTTTATCATACCTTATTATATATAGCGTTTTCTAAAAAAACTAATCAATTGTCCAGGTTTCTAAGCCTTGTTTAGTGAATTCATAACGTTGTACACTTCCTCCAAACTTATCCAAAGCTTTTATTACATTATAACGGGTGTTTGCAGGGCAATAGAAGAAAATAAAACCTCCGCCACCGGCACCAGATATCTTTCCACCCGAAGCACCTGCTTTAATTGCCGTATCATACAAATCTTCGAATAAAGTAGTGGTTATTCCTTCGGCCATTTGCTTTTTATATTGCCATCCCAGATTAAGAATTTCACCTATCTGATCAAGTTTTCCCTTTAGCAATGCTTCTTTCATAAGAATAGATTGTTCCTTTAATTTATGCATTGCTTCAATAGGCTTCTCGCTTTTTGCACTCACATTCTTCTGTTGTCTTTCGATAATATCCGACGAATTCCGACTTGTTTGTGTATAATATAATATAATATTGTATGCAAGTTCGTTCATCACTTTGTCTTTGATTCGAAGTGGATTTATAATTACTTTATCTTTATCATAAAACTCCATAAAGTTAAATCCACCAAATGTTGCTGCATACTGATCCTGTTTGCCACCTGCCATTGCCATATCTATTCTTTCGATTTCGAAAGCTAAATGTGCAAGATCATACTCGCCTAAAGGAAGCGAAAGCCACTCAGCGAAAGCACCAAGCACCGCTACAACCAAAGTAGACGATGTTCCCAAACCAGATCCCGGAGGTGCATCTACATACGTTGAAAGTTCGAATGACAATGGTTTATTTATATATTTTTTTATTATACGGTTATAAATCGCCTTCAGCAGATCAACTTTATCGCCCATTGGTAATTCGAGAGCCGAATCGTATTCAAAAACTTCTTCTTTATCATTTAATCTTATGATAATTTTATTGTCATTTCGGGGAACGATATTCGCATACGCATACATACTAATTGTAGCGTTCAAAATGGCTCCACCATAGATGTCAGAATAGGGAGAAACATCTGTTCCACCGCCTGCTAATCCTATTCTTAAAGGTGCTTTACTTCTTATTATCATTTTTTATAATATAAATCGTAAATAGTCTCCGTCATTCTTGGCCACAAGTATTTTTGCTTTTCTTTGGCAATTCCTATGGCAAAATGCTCCTTTTTATTATTCTCATAAAAATCCACAATTTTATCTGCTATCTCTTTTGGTTCAGGTGCCACCACGTATCCGGCAATCCCTTCTGGCACTATTTCGGGCAAACCGCCAACATTAGTTACGAGCATAGGTTTTTCGAAATGATAGCATATTTGTGTAACTCCACTTTGAGTTGCATTTTTATAAGGTTGCACAACTAAATCAGCCGCACAAAAATAATTTGCAACTTCATTATCTGGAATAAAATCTGTTTTTAAAACCAAATATTCATTCAAATTATATTTTTCTATTAAATCAAGATATGGTTTTGAATCTTCATAAAATTCGCCTGCAATAATTAATTTAACAGGATATTTTCGGATTCGTTCATCAGCGAAAGCTTCCAATAATAAATCCAAACCTTTGTATCCTCTTATAAAACCAAAAAACAAAAGATACGAATATTTATCTTCCAACCCTATATTTTTTAAAGCAGTTTCTTTAGTAATTGCTTCTCCAAAATTATCAAAAATCGGATGCGGGCAAAAAGATTTGGCTTTATTCTCATCAAAAAAAGCAATATCTTTTAATACCGACTTCGACATTGCCACAAATGCATCTACTGGTTTTACAAAATATTTTGTGAGTAGATTATCTGCAATTCTCTTTTCGTGAGGAATAATATTATCGACAATAGTTATAACTTTGGTATGCTTGTTCCTTTTTGCAATTCTAGAAATGGTTCCGAAACAAGGCCCCATAAAAGGGAGCCAATATTTAATTATTAAAATATCAGGTCTGCGTTTTTTTAGTTCTCTGCCTATTTTTATCCAATTAAAAGGGTTAATAGAGTTAACTTTTACGTTAATTTCTAAATCTTTTGGCGCATCCCAATCTGCATATTGCGTTTTCCCTGGAAATAAGAATCCGGGGTATTGCAATTTGAAGGTATAGATGCTAACGTCGTGACCTTCGCTCTGAAACTGGCGTGCAAGTCGTTCGTTATAGGCTGCCAAACCTCCTCTGAAAGGATAGGTTGTGCCGAGTATTATGATATTTAATTTTTCCAAATCTGTATAAAAATAATGATGCAAAGTTACAAAAAAATTATAAGAAAGCGTTTGAAAGCGCTTTCTTAAATTATGAATTATGAATTATGAATTATGAATGTTTGATATAGTGTTATATTGGTATAATATTTACTTGTTTTAATTAAAAATTCAATTACATCTAAAACCTTTTTAATGATTTCATGTTTTTGTTGTAAAATTTCGTAATTCGTAATTCGTAATTCGTAATTTTTAAATATGTATGTCAAAATTTAAAACCAAAATACACATGGCAGACGAAAAAAAAGAAAAATGGACCAATTACCTTGCACTTACAACAGTTTTAATTGCAGTTTGTGCAACTTTATCTACATTTAAAGGTGGTGGATACAGTACTAAATCATTGTTGAGCCAACAAAAAGCCTCAGACCAGTGGGCGTTTTACCAATCAAAAAGTATTAAGAGTTATTTGTTCGAGTCACAAAAAGAGAATCTTAATATTCAAAAAAAGATGCTCCCTAAAGATTTAAAGAACGAAGAAAACATAAAAGTTTACCAAAGTGCAATCGATACTATTGCAAAAAAAGTAAAGAAATATGATGCAGAAAAAGTAGAGATAAAGCAAAAAGCAGAAGCATTTGAAGCTGATCGCGACGATTGTAAATTGCATTCGGCAGCGTTTGGTATGGCAGTTATTTTCCTGCAAGTTGCCATTTTGCTTTCATCCATTTCGGCTCTTGTTAAGCGAAAATATCTTTGGTATATCAGTATGGCTATTGGTGTTTTCGGGATTCTTTACTTTGTGAATGGTTTTTTACTGTTTTTTTAAAAATAGGATTTTAGGCTTTTAGTTTTTTAGGCTTTTAGTAAGAATAATAAAACCTAATCTCGCAAATACGGGATTAGGTTTCTTTTTTTATAATATTTTCTTATAAGGAATGTATTTAAAAAAAAGTTTACAGCTCCAAATCTCAGTATTCTACTCATAATAGGTCTTTTATAAACAAAATCACTAAAAAATAAAATTAGATATTTGTCCCCCAGACGGAAAAACTAAATAGTTTTCTCCTCTGGGGAAACGCCAGAAACGAATTTTATATAATTTTCGCCTCTGGTATTTCCCCAGTGGGACAATTAATATAATTTTCTCCTCTGGGGAAACCCCAGAAAGACATTTTAAATAATTTTCGCTTCTGGCAAAACCCCAGAAAGGAAATTAATTTTAATTTCGCTCTAGGGAAAACCCCAGAAAGGGTATTTTTTATAATTTTGCCTGTGGTAAAACGCCAGAAAGGACATTTTTTTGATTTTTACTGTTAGGATTTACCCAGAATAAATCTCTAAAAAACCCACCTAAAGGGTAATTTTCACAAATAGAATTTCACAAAAAATAGATTCTATTCTTTTTTCTGGTTAAAGATACTAAAAAACAACCTTCATTTATTTAATAAAAACACAGTATTTTTCTAACAACTTCATAATATAGCTTCTAATAATAGGAATTTAATAAAATAAGTCATTTTAGTAAATCCCCAGAGGCGAAAACTAAAAAATATTCGCTTCTGGCAAAACCCCAGAAGGGAAAACTAAATAATTTTCGCCTCTGGCAAAACCCCAGAAAGACATTTTAAATAATTTTCACCTCTGGCAAAATGCCAGAAAGACATTTTAAATAATTTTCGTTGCTGGGGAAATGCCAGAAAGGGTATTTTTTATAATTTTGCCTGTGGTAAAACGCCAGAAAGGGCATTTTTTTGATTTTTGCTGCTAGGATTTACCCAAAATAAATCTCTAAAAAACCCACCTAAAGGGTAATTTTCACAAATGGAATTCCACAAAAAATAGATTTTATTCTTTTTCCTTTTTAAAAGATCTAAAAAACCATCTAAATATATTTTATAAAAACACAGAACTTTTATAAAGACTTCATAATATAGCTTATAAAAATATTATTATGATAAAACAAGTCATACAAGCAAATTCACGGCGGGCAATTTAATAAAATATTCGTCTCCGTGAGTGTCACGGAGAGCAATTTTAAATCATTTTAGCCTCCGTGAGCGTCACGGAGAGCAATTTTAAATCATTTTGCCCTCCGTGAGCGTCACGGGGAGCAATTTAAAAAAATAATCTCCGCCGTGGCATCCACGGAGAGGGTAATTTTTTAATTTATATTAGAAAAATAGTCCTGAAAGGGAATTAATCTGCCTTATATTCTTTTTTCTTAATCCAGATAGGCTTTTCATTTGGCTTTATTGCTAAAATATCTATTGGCCCGCCCACCGTTTTTTCTTTCTGCTGAAACCGCATCGTTTCTATCGTAGTTCTTATCGCGTAAAGCGCAAAATCAATAGCATCCTGCAAGGTTAAAAAATTCCAAGGAATTGGCACCGCCGGCAGGTCTGTCCAGTTGCCGTTGTTCAAAAACTTTACGTTTTGCAATATTCTTAACAAAACTTCGGTTTCACCACCCCAGTTTGCGCCATACTGCACCGCATTGTTAAAATAATTCACCCTATTGGAAAGTCCTTGATGGATATCTAAAATATAAACGTGCTGCACCGAAATTCCATTCTCCAACTTATATCCAGCTGTATAAAAATTAACCTTCGGACGATTGTACTTCACACCAAAGAAATCGTGCAATAATGCAGGTATCTCATCTATTTCGGTTTCGTCCGTAATCTTTTCTTCTATAAATTGATTTATAAAACCGGAAATAGGAATGCCATTAATATCAGCAGCATTAAAGGTGCCAAGCCCAAATTTATTTTTAATAACAAACACCTTATTGTTAGAATCGGAAGCAGTGATGGAATGAAACATCTGTTCCTCTCCCAATTTATGAGACCAGCTAAGCGTTAGCCTGCTATCGCCTGCAATAATTATTCCTTCGGGTACATATAGTGTTAATAGTAACGACATAATTCTGTTTATTTATTTATTGTTATCAAAACTAACAAACGAAAGCTAATTATTATTTATTTCTTTTTTATTAATAAAATTAAGAACAAGAATCTACTATTTTACACATAGCATCATATTGTTCTTCCATACTGTACAAAAGTTTTAGCTGTGCTTTTGTTCTTTGCAAATTATGTTCGGGATATTCCGTTTTATAATAAATATCACCATTAATATAATCAGTTAAAAAACGAACAGCTTGCATAAAAGCAAACATCATAGCACTATAGGCAAGGCAATCTTTTTCCTGAGGAGTTAAAAAAGAGTTTGTACTTTTAATAAAACCTTTGGTATAAGCTTCAAATAAATCGATGTTCATACTTACATTTTCAAGATTCATATCATCCTCGGCGCCCGTATTGGTTCCCGAACGAATGGCATCGCCAAAATCGGAGGTTATAGTGCCCGACATAACGGTATCCAGATCAATAACACATAAAATTGCATCCTTTTCATCGAACAACACATTATTTATTTTGGTATCGCAATGTATAATCCGCTTAGGAAGACTGCCATTACTTATCTTTTGATAAAAAGAGAGCATCTCATTTTTGCGTTTAGCTATTGCCTTAATTTCATCCCTAACATAGTTTGCACGATTAACATTATCGTTAACTAATGCATCGTTAAGTTGGTCGATTCTGAATTGAAGATTATGAAAATCTTTTATGGTATCAAACAATGGTTTGCCTTGTAAATCAGAAAGCATTGCATCAAATTCACCAAAAGCTAAACCTGCTTTGTAAGCAAG
>CAYRBL010000203.1:0-6483 GCA_964422385.1 uncultured Bacteroides sp. | reverse complement strand
ATGTTGCGCAAATGGGAGGCTAAAGATGCTGAAGTTTTAAAACTTTGGAATTTGATGAATGGATGGGTTTACGAAGGTTTTGATGTTACTTATAAAAATATGGGTATTGATTTTGATAAAACCTATTATGAATCTCAAACCTATTTACTAGGCAAATCAATTGTTGAGCAAGGGTATAAGGAGAATAAATTAATTCGTAAAGAAGACAATTCTGTTTGGGCTGATCTTGCTACCGAAGGATTGGATGAAAAACTCTTGCTTCGTTCTGACGGAACTTCTGTTTACATGACTCAAGATTTGGGTACAGCACACCAACGACATGAGGAATTCAATGCTTCAAAGATGATTTATGTGGTAGGAAACGAACAGAATTACCATTTTGATGTATTGAAAATAGTCTTAAAGAAGTTAGGATTCGAATGGGCAAATAATATCTTTCACCTCTCTTATGGAATGGTTGAGTTGCCAGAAGGGAAGATGAAATCCCGTGAAGGAACTGTAGTAGATGCTGACATTCTAATTTCTGAAATGATAGAAACAGCCCGTCAGACTGCATTTGAATTGGGTAAAATTGATGACTTTGAATCTGAAGACGCCAAAAATCTATATCAAACTATAGCTTTGGGTGCTTTAAAATACTTTATTCTTAAAGTTGATCCACAAAAGAATATGATGTTCAATCCTAAAGAGTCTATAGACTTTAATGGCAACACAGGACCATTTATACAATATACACATGCACGTATTAAATCCTTGCTGAATAAAGCTGGTGATACTATTCACAACAAAATAAACATGAATATTAACATTCTTGAAAAAGAAAAGAATATTCTTCAACTTTTACACGAATACCCACAAGTTATTATGCAAGCTGGCGACAATTTGAGCCCTGCTTTGATTGCTAATTATGTATACGAACTAGCAAAAGAATACAATGGTTTCTATCAGGAAATACCAGTTTTTAAAGAAGAGAACGAAAATTTACGCAATTTCAGAATTGTTTTGTCAGGATTTGTAGCCAATGTTATTAAATCTGCTATGGGCTTGTTAGGGATTAACGTCCCAGATAAAATGTAAAAACAATTCAAACGTTAAACAAAATTTAATTTGTCTAATTTCTAACAAAAAGTTAAGTATATTAAAAAAAACGTTACAATCTAAACTTACTATCAAAATAAAGACCAAAAAGAAAACTTCATATTCTAACACAACTAACTTATTATGTTCACAAAAATGACAGAATATCAAAATCTGCCCCAAATAATGGTTATAATTCCCTAACTCTAATTGTTAAAATTGATAATATTGGACTAATATAACCCAATATTCGTACTAAAAACACGAATCTTTATCTCTATATAAATTAAAATAATACTATAAAAGTAAATTCTCATATGTAATATGTCGGATTAAAAAAATCTACACTAAAGAATTATAAGCTATTTTATAAGAATATTCATTATTCCCCAGTCCTTATTTATCAATTCCTAAATAATAAATCTCAAAATCCTTATTTTAAAGAGCAAAATCATGAATAAACGTTAAACATATTTTATCATCATTTAATAATTCCTTATGAACAAAATCGCCAAATAAACCAAACAAGAATATCATAACATTTTATTTATATAAATTTATATAAGAAACAGACTAATGTTAAATATTTTTTGCTATATTTGTCAACTTATAATTTTAATATAATATCTCAAAAATAAAATCAGAAATATAAAATTAAGATATATAAAATTAATATTTAATAATAGGTTAAATTAACACAAATAAAAATTACAAATGATACAAAATACATATTTTCGAAACTTTAAAATACTAACAATATATTCTACTATCGCATATATTTTTTCTTATTTATTAGTATTTCTTTTATATAGTGTAGCCACTGCTTTTGTAGCCAGCACTTACGGTATCAGGACTAGTTTAATGCATAACAATTTAGTTTTCTTAACACCAGACAGTTCATCACTTTGGGATTTTGATTCTGCTATTTTTGTATTTAGTGCTGGGACAATCTTTTTAACGTTCATTAGCATCCTATTAATAGTAATATATAGATTTAACCAATATTACGAAGGCTTTATAAAAACTATTATCTGTTGGATAATCTTACATTCAATAAATAGAGTTATGGGAACTTTTATTGAAGGATGTATCTTTGATTTATATTTTTCAAATATCGTTCTCTATTGGCTCTACATTGATTTATGGCCTATGTTTGGTTTAGTAGTTATTTCTGTTTTTGCTATCCTTTTTATTGGAATGAAAACAACCAGAATATTATTATTATCTTCCATATCTTTTAACTTTATCAAACGTAGAAAAAGATATTTTTTCATAGTTTCTCATGCTTTTAAAACCTGGTTTTTCGCTTCTATTATAATAGCACTAATTCATTTACCTTCTCTTTCATTTAGTGAAAACTTCTTAAGTTTAACTATGTTATTATTAATACTCCCCTCCTATTTTAATTATAAAAAAGTAAAAATACCTTTATTTAAGAAAGAAGAAGATGCTGAAAATGATATAGAATTAGAAATAGAAAAACAAATAGAACTTGAAATTGAAAACACAGAACCTAATTTTAGTATCCCATGGAAATATATTGCTCTTTTATCAATATTTGTAGTTCTTTTTAGGGTTGTTTTATTCTTTAAAATCCAGTTTTAATATCTAAAGTCTTAACTAAACAATTTTAATACAAAATAAGAATATCCGTTTTATACTCTTAACATTCAAAATTAAATCATAAAGATCTGGGAATTTACTCTTAATTTCCAGATTTAAGTTCTGTATTTCACAAAAATCATTATGAATTTCCAGATTTTTACTCTTAATTTCTATAATTACAATTTCAAGAAATTTGTTATAAACCTCAAGAGTTTTACTTGCAATTGAATTAAATTAACTCTAAACTTTGCGAAATTCAATCTGAATTTCTGGTATTTCATAACAAATTTCTAGAATAAAATATTTAAATTGATATGTAAATAAAAAACCCTGCCATAGAAAAACTATGACAGGGCTTTTATTTTAAAAGAAAATTAGTTAAGCTTATGCTTTTACTGCTTTTCTTAATTTATAAACTTTAGCTCCACCAAAAGCAGAACCAAGTAAGAGTAGAATACTTAAACCTCCATCAATTGGAGCTCCACCACCAGGTGCTGGTTTATTACCACCAGTTCCATGAACGTATCCATTAGAAGGTGGTTTAGGTGTAGCATTACTTAATAAAGGCATACAAATTATAATTGCTATTACTAATATGTTTTTAATCATTTTCATTGTTATTTCCTTTCTATTAAAATTATTTTACAAATACTTTTTCAGAATTAACATTCTTATCAGTAATAACTCTTACAATATAATAACCTGTAGTATTATCACCATTTAAAGTATGTTTAAACATGCCAACAGGATTGTTAACAGTATAAACTACTTGTCCAATGGTATTATAAATAGCAATCTGTTTTACAGTAGTTTCACTACAATCTACAAATATATCTTTTCCATAACTATAAATACTATTTGTAATAGTAGCATTATTTTCAGATATACCAGCAGTTGTACTAAAAATCAAATTAAAACGATTTACATTATCAGTAGTATTAGCTGTAAAACTATAAACATGATTTTGCATAAGGTTTTTTGAAACCCCAGTTTTTAAATCTTGTAATATAATTGATGTGCCAGCAGGGAATGTACTATAATCACTTGCTTTAATTAAAAATGTCCCATTAATTTTAGGCTCAAAACCTAAAGGAATAGTAACATTACTTAAAGTACCCATAGCATTTGTAGAATATATTTTTGTTCCAATATAACTATATAAATTAGGTGACTCTTGACCAGGTCCAAATTGCTTTGGAACATCTACATTAGCATCTAAAGTATTGTTATTATTATTAGAAAAATATATAGTAGCATTATCACTATAACCATTACTTGAAAGTACACTTAATTTTAACAAATCATTGATTGTTGATTTATATAGATTCTGAGAACTATGTACTCTTTTAGCAGCTGGAATAGTAAAAGATGGGCTTGGACCATTTGCACAAATCAAAAATCCTTGCATAGATGGAATTATACCTCCAGGTAAATTACCTGTTGTACCATTCCAATCTAAATAATTTTGAGTAGCATCATCATAAACGTAAACATAAGAATTTACATTTGTTTTAGGCCAATTTGCAGTATTAATATCAGAAGCATCTAATGCACTTGTAAAAGGATTCCCTACTAAATTAACACCATTATCAGTACTTACAGTAGTAGTTGTATAGGTTAAAAAATTAGGAGTAACATTAGATGTAAATAAATTACCGCTAAAATTATGAGTTCCTGCATTTTGATAAGATACTAAATATCCTTTCCCATTTTGAAAAGCTGTAATTCCATTTGCAGGAATTTTTTGATCTAACCATAATAAAGCAGACTCACCCCATGCAAAGAAATCATAAGAAGTAGCTGGAGAAGGAGTAAAAGTACCACTTATACTCTGTCCAGATACTGGAGAAGAAATCAAATGCCAACCTTGAGTTGAAGCAGTACTTGGCCATGCTGGTAAATACCTTTCAACGGTAGTATTAGATGCAGTATAAGATCCATTATTAATAAATGAACCAGTACCACTAGCATCAGATTTAATTAAGAAATTACCACTAATCGTTGCAGTTTTTCCTGAATTAATTGTTAAAGCTGCATTTGAATTTACTGTTAAATCACCAGTAATACTTGGACTTTCGTCCATAACTACAGTAGAATTATTAATAGTTACATTTGCATTAGAAGAATTAGGTATATGACCTAAATCCCAAATTGACGAACTAGACCAATTACCATTAGCAATAGAAGTAATATTTACTAAACTGCCATTTGCTTGTCCTTGAGAATACCAATTATTAGGCAAAAGGTAAGCAACTGCATCATCAACTAAATAAGATCCACCATTATCTGGATCAGAATTTTTATAGAATGAAATATTAGTATTACCACCATGATATGTAAATGATAAATTAACAATTGTTTGATTATTAAATGTTAGATAATAAGGTGGAAGTGCAGGTGCATAACCCCATCCTAAAAATAATTTATAATCTGCATTAGCACCAAATGTAGTTGGAGGAGTCCAACTACTAGTAGTTGTTAGTCTAGAATCAACTAAAGTATAACCAGTATAAGTTAATACATCAGTATTCCAAGTCAAGTAGAGTTCAAAACCACCAATAGAAATAGCTCCACTGTTATCATTAATTATAACTGGTACTGTAATTGTACTCCCAGGAGTTAATAAACTACCGGAGTAGTTAACAGTAACAGATTGGCTATTACTTAAAATTGGTAGAGAAAAAAGCAATGTTAATATTAAAATTATTGCTTTAAAATCTGATAAAAATTTATTAAATTTAATCATAAGTATATTGAATAATTGTTTTAAATACATAAATAATTATGGATTAGAATAGGATCCATTTACATCAGATGAACATAAGCCCCATAAATTTTGAATTACATCATTACTATTTACAATAAAAGTAGGTAAAAATGTTTTATAAGAATTAGGAACTAAAGAAACAAAAGGAATTGTAATATCACCAAAAATCCAATTAGGAGCTTTATAAGTAGAAAGAATTGTACCACCTACTCTTCTAGTTACAAGTGTAGCGTCAGCGGTTTGAATATTTCCACTTAAATTCAAATCTGCAGCTTGAATACGTAAACAGTTTTCAGATGGAAACGCAATACCTGAAACTTTTCTTGTAATTAATGTAGCATCTGTAGTTTGCAAACCGCCATAAGTTTTAGTAGTACTTGCATCTAATCTATAAGTACCATTAGGTGCATAAAACTCATAATAGCCAGAACCATTAGTAATAGTAGAGTCTAAAATAATTAACGAACTATTAGTTAAGTACACTTTACAATTAGATAAAGGTGAACTTGCTGAATTATTATACTTTAAGTTTCCACTAATTTTAAAAGTACTTATAATAGTAACTGTTACATCTAATCTATCATTACTTTCGCAACCGCTAACAGTTTGTGTAGCATAATAATGAGTATTATCTGTTAATACATCACTACTTGTGTACAATACTCCACCTGTAGCTAAACTATACCATTTAATACCAGTTCCACTTGCTGTTAAATTAGCCACAGTATGAGGATCAGTAATAATAAATGATTGGCTAGCTGTACCAGTTGGAGCAGAAACAGGGGTACCTGTCACATCCCAACTACATGTACCTGTATTAAACGTTGCAGTTTGATAACATGCTAATGTTGGCATTGTAGGTTGTGTTCCTGACACTACCCATTGACATGTTCCGGTATTAAACGTTGCTGTTTCATAACATGCTAATGTTGGCATTAAAGGTTGTGTACCTGACACTACCCATTGACATGTTCCTATGTTAAACGTTGCTGTTTCATAACATGCTAATGTTGGCATTGTAGGTTGTGTACCTG
>CAYRBL010000202.1:0-6486 GCA_964422385.1 uncultured Bacteroides sp. | reverse complement strand
CAAAAAACGACTATTATTTTTTAACACGTGCCCTTAATGGGAAGTCTTTTCTTTGCAAATAATCGTATCGCAAATTACGCCCCGGTTGATAACAAAGAGCAATTATAGAATCCTGAGCTTCTTTTATAGTACTATATTCAGCAAAATCCAGCGTGCGAATAATGGCTTCGAACACACGGATAGCTCCCGAATGGTCGACTAACATTATACGTTTGCCTAGATTCTTATTTAATAAATCAACAAAGCTATAAGCAATTCTCCAATCGGCCTCCAGCAGAGTTTCGCCTTCAGGATAATGATAAAAACGATTTTTAAACATCTTGCTCACCTTAGTTTTTACATCAGGTGTAACGTCTTTACCATGAGAGTAAATCTTAATAGCTTCTTCGTTAATCTCGTTTTTCAAACGGAAAGTTAAGGCACCATACTTCTGAGAATTTAATCCAAACAATGCGTTAAAAGTAAGGTTAGAATAGCCTGCTTCCTGGAGGAAATAACGTGCGGTTTGTTCCGTATTTTCCGATTCGCTGCCATAAACAGAAATTGGAGTGTCCTTCGACCACGACCATAATGGATACCCACTCTTGTCGAGTACATCAACAGCAACTTTAAAGTCTTTACCCAATTCGCGAGCAGTTTGAATACCTTCTTCTTTCAAAAAGTTACTCATTGCTCCCGAAATTCTCCTATTACTTTCCCAGGTATCCCATATTCCTGAACCTACAAACTCAGGATTATCTCCACCAGATTCATGAATAGATTTTCCATGACGGATTAGTATAACCTGCGTCTGATTAAGGGGTACGTATCCCTGAGCAAATAATGGTAAAGCTTTTTCGTTAGGCAACCAAACAATTCCTTCCTTCATATTTAGTCCGCTTCCATCGTCCAATAACCTTCCAGAAGTACGGCGACTTCCATCAGGATTAGTTGCCATATCATTTGCCAATACTAATTTAGTACGGTAACGTGTCATGTGCGAACCAACTACAGGAATATTCTGCGGACAAAGGATGTCATTAAATTTACTTAAACTAAAAGTCTGTAGTAAAAGTCTGCGGAAACTATCATTCTTTATCAAACCATTCCAGGCAAGATAAAATAAATGCTGGCTACCATTTGGTATCTTATGTCGGATAAATTCATACTTACTTTTAATATAATTCTGCGGAGTTAAGTCGTACTCCAGCGTATTAAGGAAAAAGTAAATGTCCTTACTGATAATTTTTAGATTATTTACGAAGTCGATGTTCACATCATTTTCCGAAATATCTAATTTGTCTCCATACACTAATCTTAGGAAAGCGATATCGTCTTTCACGCTTTCTTCGGTGTGGCAATTGTGGAATTCAGCATGTTCCCGCTGAATAACATTGCTGGTATAGATGTTCAAAGTTGTTGTCAAAGTTTGTGGTTGTGGTGTGTTTTGATTAGATGACAACGTATTTTCATTTGTTAATTTGTCATCGTTATCTTTTTCTTTCTTCATTTTTTAATTATGTTTATTATGTTTAGGAAAAAATTTATACAATTGTTATTTAAGCTATAAATAACAATTGTGGATTAATTTAAGAAGAGGCAAAATTAGAAAAAAAACATCAATAATATACTTTATTTTAATGTTATTTTTTATTTAATGAAAAGCTAGCGAATTCTTAGAAATACTATTTGGTTCTTTGCACCGGATTTCCTTCCCACGAACTCCATGCAGGCAATGTTTCGCCCTTCATAAGTAAGGAGAGATTACTCATTTTGGCGCCTTCTTTCAGTTCGGTGTCATATAGAACAATTGAGCCGCATCCTACACTGCATTTTTTACCAATATTTATATACGACATCTTCATTACCCTATCCTCAAACAAATGTGATTGCATTGTGGTATGAAAATTTATGGCTGCTTCGTCTTCTATTTTCACTAAATCAAACTCCGAAAAGAAGGTAGAATCTATAAATACACGCTTACCGATTTTACATCCAAACAATCTTAAGAACCAACTTAAGAATGGGGTTCCTTGCAACAATCCCAACAAAGAGGGCACTGCTACAGCTTCGTATATTCCAGTTACAAGTTCTGTTCTCCATACAAAAGTACTCCAAAGAGGTCTTATTAAAGGCACATATTTACCTATTACTATCTTTTTTATTAATACAACTATTAATGTTGAAAACAAAAATGATGCTACTATTAATAATGGGAATAATAATATCGTTTCGCCAAAGTATAAATACACATCCATATACCCTATTGCTATCAAGTCTAATATAAATATTACGAAGTATAATGTTGTTGGTATTATTATTCTTAAAAACTCTATCGAAAACCTTTTTAAATATAAATTTTTGGATGGAGAATAGGTTTCAGCATCCGAAAAGTCAGTATTAATATCTCTTTTTGGAAGAAAAATTGCTGGACTTCCCAGCCAAGAAGTTCCTGATTCGGTTTCCTTCTTTTGTGGAGTTATCGAAAGCACTCCCACCAAACAATTATCGCCTACATTTCTATTTATTGGCAACAATGCGCTGTTTCCAATGAATGTTCGCTTACCTATTTTGGATTTTGCTATCTGCGTTTTCTCCATATATATCTTTGGCGTGCCTGCCATTGAAGCGTCGGCGAAGAAACTTTCGTCATCTATCTCTAATAAGTCAGGGGAAATGTGTGTAAGGGTAGATACCTCGACTCTTTTTCCTATTTTAACACCCATTAATTTCAAAAATATAGGTGTTAATAAGGTTGCGTATAAGGTATGAAGCACAGTTAGGCTCATATACATCATCTGATCTACTATCCATTTCCTTACATAGAAACCTGAATAGATGCTGTAGATTCCTGGTTTTATTTTTCCCAATAATATCTTTTTAAGAACCCACATTTCTGTACATAATATTAATATAAAAGCGATGGAAGCTATTGGTGCAAACAAAATACTCCAGTGATTGTAATCATAATACATTAAATACATTAGCAGCGACACTGGTAGCAATGCTATTAATGGTGCAAGTTCGAAAATATACATTGCAAAGAAGTATACTACGCCAAAAAATGCTCTTCTACGCACTGATGATTTGTATGGATTCTCTCTTAATTTGATGATGTCTTCATCTGGTTGGGTTGCGTTGGCTGGCGAACCTTCCCAAGTTTCTCCTGCGGGAATAATTGTGCCTGGAGTTACCATCGATTGTTCTAAAAGCATAGCTCCGTCCTCCATTTTTGTGTTGTTCGACAACACGGAGTGTGTTCCAACGTAGCATCTTTCACCTATTTCTATTTCTCCTAATATTAAATATCCATCTTCGACAATGTAGCCTAATAATTGAGCATCGTGGCCAATGTTTGCCTGATCGTGAGCGGTAAATAGATCGAATGTTTTGATGTGTTGGGTTCCTATAAAGCAATCTTTCCCTATTTTGGCTCCCATTAATCTTAAATATAATGCCATTAATGGTGTTCCTGAGAATAAAAATACAGGGAATAACGACTGCATTTGTCTTACAATCCACCATCGCAGATAATAACTGCCCCATAATGGATATTTTCCAGCTTTAAATCTACCTATTACCGTCCATTTTACAAGTATCGACAGTATCATTAATAAAGGTAAGTATCCTATCATCAATGCCAGCGATACTGCAAAGATGTCTTCGATTTCGTTTATATTTAAAGTTTCAGAGTAGAAAGAATAAAAGATTGCGACTACAGGAATCGAAAGTACGGCAAAGATTACATACATAAATAGTATTTGTCCCAGCCCACATAGTTTATGTTTTACTGCTGAGGACTTAAGAAAAGAACTTTCTCTTGTTTTTGCATCAGCTTTAAAAGTATTTTTACCTTTTTCGGCATCCAGTTTCTTAGCTAATAATTCAATTGTTGGAGCTTCATAAATGTCGGAGAAGTTTACGGTTTCTGCCTCAGGGAAATTTCTTAGCTTCGAAACTGCTTGTGCAGCTATCAACGAATGTCCGCCCAAATCATTAAAGAAATGATCTGTTACAGACAGTTCTTCTATGTTAAATACATCTTTCCAAACCTCATAAATCATCGTTTCCATTTCGGTGCGAGGCTTCAAATTACCTTTCGAAACCCTTATGCTGCTCTTTGGTGCAGGTAATTTCTTTTTATCGGCTTTTCCGCTTGGCAACATCGGTATTTCGTTCAAAATCTCAATGTATTTTGGAATCATATATGGAGGCAATTTCTCTTTTGCAAGCTTCAAAAGCTTCTCAGTATCTATATTTTTAATGTTTTCTTTTGGCAATAAATAAACCGCCAGAGATTTTAATCCAGTAGGCTCATTTACCACCGAAACCACACAGGTTTTTACTTCTTCATACGTATTAAATAAAGATTCAATTTCGTTTAATTCTATCCTAAATCCACGTATTTTAACCTGATCATCAATTCTTCCCAGTATATCTATTTCCCCGTCTTCTGTAATCTTAGCTAAATCGCCCGAATGATATAAAATATCAGGATCGTCAGCATTTATTTTAAAATTATTTTGAATAAATTTCTCTTTCGTCAGCTTTTCTTTATTCACATAACCTCTAGCCAGCCCAATACCGGCTATCATCAGCTCGCCTTCCTCCCCAATATTGGCCAGCTCGCCATCTTCTTTTACAATATAAACACTATAGTTGGGTATAGGAATACCTATGGTTAATTTCTTGCCATTTTGGTACTCGCTCCCCGTCGCAATTACCGTAGCCTCAGTTGGTCCGTAGGTATTCATCAGCCTTCTTCCAGCTATCGCCCACCTCTCGGCAAGCTGTGTTGGGCAGTTTTCTCCACCAACTATCAATAAGCGCAACGATGGAATGTTTTCGTCCATTATGCTCAGCAATGTAGGCACGCATGAAATTACAGAGACATTAAGCCCCGCAAGAATTTTAAATAGATTAGGACCCGATTGTTGCATTTCATCTGTTGCTGGAACCAAGGACGCACCATGACCAAATGCCATCCATATTTCTTCGATGCTTGCATCAAAAGAGATGATAAAGCCCTGATAAACTTTATCTGTTGGTTTTATTTTGTAAATACATTGCGATGCTCTAACCAGATTGCACACACTTTTATGTTCAATAGCCACTCCCTTAGGGTTGCCGGTAGTACCAGAGGTATAAATAATATAACTTAAATCATCTCTTGTCAGCCCAATTTCCGATCGTTTTATCCTTTCGGTCGAACTCTTTTTTATATTTTCAATTTCTGTATCAAACAAAATACTTTGTTCATTTACATCAAACAGTTCAGCGTATTCCTTGGTCGAAAGCACATATTTTATTCCACTATCATTTATAATAAATTTAGCACGCTCCGCCGGAAATGAAATGTCGATAGCCACATAGGCAGCCCCCGCCTTCATTATTCCTAAAATAGACACAAAAGTTTCTACTGATTTCTTTAGTAAAATCCCAATACAATCACCTTTTTTAACACCTTTTTGTATTAAATAATGCGCCAACTGATTAGCCTGTTCATCAATTTCTTTATACGGATAAGAAATATCTTTAAATAAAATGGCTTCATTTGTAGGATACATATCCACCACATTCTCGAAAATCTCGTGCAAGCATTCGTCTTTTATTAAAGTATCATCTTTAATTCCGTGCAGTATTGCTTTGTTATTGAGCTCATTCATATAATGGTTTGTATTACTTGTGTATTAGTTAGTGTGTTTTTTAATCTCTTTTTTTGCTTTGTAAAAGTAATAATAATAACTCTATTTATATTAAAACATTGTATTTTTTAAAAGTTTTATTTTTTAAAAAAGATATATTTGATAAAAAATAAAACTTAAGGTTTAAAAGGAATACAAATTTCTTACCAAAACATAAAAATACGATGTTAAATAACTTCTTTTTTATTTTAAATCTATATTTTTTTCCTTTTTATTATGATAAGATTTTTTTCCTTTTTCCTTTTTAGTTTTTTTTGTTTGCCCTTACGGGAAGAAGACAGTTATAACAATAATATCATAAATAGCAATTTTTGTATCATACTATAGAATAGTATTTTTATTAAAATATAAATGATTCTCATAAAATTTTTCAGTATTTTAGTAATAGTTTTACGGCTTCGGAAAACTGTTACTAGAACGCGTAAAACTGTTACTAGAACGCGTAAAACTCTTACCCGATTGTTTAAATTACTTAATAAATAGTTGAAAAATTAATAAAGAAAAAGATTTTAACTAAGATATTTTGGTAAAATATTATATTAAAAAAGTAAAATAGTAATATAAAAACAATAATTATGCGCTAAAACACGTAAAACATCCTCTTAATAGTTTTTCATTGATATTTTAGCCTTTTTAGAGACCCAAAAAGAAGCAATTTTATACACTAAAATACATTTTTCATAATATTTCTTTGCATTATCGATGCCTAAAAACTTGTTGAGAGTATAACTAAAACAAATATCATAAAAAGTCCTATTCACATACTACCAAATAGCCTTTTCAAAATTATTAATTATTAATT
>CAYRBL010000201.1:0-6525 GCA_964422385.1 uncultured Bacteroides sp. | reverse complement strand
GCAAATTGTATTCTTAAAAATCTTTTGATAATAAACACGACTCCTTTGGGGATGTATCCCAATATTAATAAGCATCCCAACATTCCTTATGAGCATATAACTGATGCACATTATATGTACGATTTAATTTATAATCCATCCGAAACAGAGTTTTTAAAATTCGGTAGATTGAATAATGCGCGTACAAAAAATGGAGAAGAAATGTTGCATTTACAAGCCGAAGCTGCCTGGAAGATTTGGAATAACTTATTTTAGATTTAAATAAATTAATTCACTCAATATTTATTAATTCTTTTGATGAATTTACACACTAAAAAGTTTTCTTTTGAGTTTATAAATATCATTCTTACATCAAAAACAATTTTATAAAATAAAACAATGATTAAATTAGGTATAATTGGCGGTTCAGGCTTAGAAAATTTAAAACTATTTTCTAATACAGAAGAAATCTTTTGCAATACTATTTATGGAGAACCAACTTCTTCTTTATTTTCAGGAAAGCTAAACAACACTGATGTTGTGATCATTTCCAGACACGGCAGGCAACATACTATTACTCCAACTCACGTTAATAATCGTGCAAATATTACTGCTTTGAAAGAAGCTGGTTGTACACATATAATTGCCACTACTGCTTGCGGTAGTTTAAAAGAGGAAATCAAGCCTGGAGATTTAGTTTTCCTTGATCAATTTATAGATTTTACCCGCTCACGTCCGCTTACTTTCTTCGATAGCTTCGAACCTGGTGTTATGAAACATACTCCAATGGCTGATCCTTTTTCTGATGAATTAAGAAATTTATTGATTAGCTCTGCAAAAGAATTAAAGCTAAACCATCATACTAAAGGAACAGTTATCACCATCGAAGGCCCTCGATTTTCTACCAGAGCCGAATCAAAAATGTTTCAACTTTGGGGCGCCGATGTTATCAATATGAGTACTGCTCCTGAGGCTGCTTTGGCCAATGAAGCTGAGATTCCTTATGCTGCAATTGCCTTAAGTACCGATTATGATTGCTGGAAAATTAATGAGGAAGCTGTTACCTGGGAAGCTGTTTTAAGAGTATTCAATCAGAATGTTAGTAATGTTACCGACCTTCTAATAAATGTTATTAACAAATTGAATAGTTAATAAACATTTGTTGTTAATAAATAATTTTTTCTTGGCATTTATATCAATTCTTATTTCGTATATTTGTACAAGTTAAAAACACCTGATGAAACAACGACTATTTATCACATATATTCTCTTGTTACTTGCTTCAATGGCAACAGCTCAGGTATTGGATAGCAGCAAAGTATTGCTACCTATTTATAAGGGTGAGAAGGTAGCAAAGCTTGATAAATTTACAGGTTGGTATCTACAAAATGACGGCGAATGGGTAAAAGCTAAAAATAAAATCCCTAACGATCGTACTGTTATTAATCCAAAATCAGATGAATTTAGTGTTGGTAAAGAAAACATTTCTTTGATGGAAATGTATCTTTTTACTTATGATAAGAAAGAATATGTTGTGCTTGCTGTCTATTCTACTGAAGGCTATTATGAGCTACCTATCCTTAAATCAAATTGGACTACTAAAAAACAAATTAATTTTTATATTTTTGATAAAAGAAAACTTTATAGGCTAATTACTAACAAAAATATTAAAAAACCATATTCAATTAACTTGGCCGTTTGGTGTAGCGGTGTTGTTGACAATGTCGACAGGCACACAAATATTAAGAATATAGCTGCCGATTGTATTCTTAAAACAAAAGCTAACGTTATCACCAACAGTTCTAATCTTATTATTTCAATTTTTCCTGCGACTAAAGATGAAGAGGAGAAAATATATTTTAAGTTAACAAAAACCTATACTAAAAAGTCAATTTACGACTCTTATCTTTTGCCTCAAAACCAAGAAAAGCTATTTAGTAGGGCCTATTATGAAGCGGACAAAGAAACTTTCGATAATTTTATTTATACAGTTTTAGATCAAAGCGATTCGGCCAATAAAAAGTTTACACCAGGTCCTGATGAAGTCGTAAAACCTTGGGAACAGGATACTGCCGTACTTCGTTTTAATATTTTTAAGGAAAGTCCAATGTTCGATCAGAATATGAAGGACGATAAAATTCAGCAGGATACTATGAATTTTTATAACTCTAAAGATAAAACAGAAAGAACTCACGGTAATGCTACTAACTTTAGTAATAAAAAAGATTATGGTAAGAAACATAAAATTACTAAAACTACTAATTCGCGAAATGTAACTACTGCAAAGGGCACTTATAGAGTAAATGAAACTACTACTAAAACCGATGATGATATAGCTAATCCTAAGAATAATATTTCTGAAGATTCGCTAAAAGCTGTTAGGGATGCTGTACTAAAGGAGATTCGCGGGGCAGATTCTTTACTTGAAATAAAAAAGAAATCTTTAAATAATAAAAATAAAGAACCAGATATTACCGAACCAGGTTTTGATTGGAATAATTTGGGTCAGAAAAAAATTAAAAAAACAAAAACAATTCCTACCAAAAAGAAAAAAGAAACTATAATTACTAATAATCCAAAAATAAATACTATTGATACCACTACCACTAATGTTAGCCCAATTAATACAATTATTGTAAATAAACCTATCGTTAATATTGATTCTATCAATGCGGTACGATTAAAAGAGAAGTTATTGCTCGACTCAATCGAAGAAGCCGAACGACAAGTAAAAGACTCAATTGCTAAACATAATTCGATTGAAAAAACAAAACCAATTGATACTATTAATATAAATAGTACACCTAAAATTGTTTCTGAAAAAGACGCTATAAAAGAGGCTAAACGTAGAGAAAAGTTTGTAGCTGACTCTTTAAAACAAGAAGAAAAAAGATTAAAGATTATTGAGAAACAAAAAAAGAAAGATAAAGGTGTTAAGCTAATGATTAATGAGCCAATTATTGACACAATTAATGATTCTGTAATTGATATCAATAGGATTAAGCTTAAATTAAGAAGAGATTCGATTTATAAAGCGTCTTTAATTACGCCTAAAAATAGCACTCAGGTTTTAACAAAAGAAAAGGATACGCTTGTAACAAATCCTATTAAAACCGAGATTATTAATATTCCTAAGGATACAACTACTGCTAAAATAATTACAGAAAATGCTAAACCTAAGTATGATTCGATTCCTTCGCAGGGCAAGATTACTTTAGATACTGTCGCCGGCAAGGTTTTTTATAGTATTCAAATTGGTTGTGTGGCCGATCTTACTTCCGAGCTGTTTTATCGTAATAATTTAAGACTTACTGACAGGATGTTTATTTTCACCTATGGTGCACAATATAAGTATTGTATAGGTACTTTTAAAAAGTATAAAGATGCTGTTGCTTATCTTAAAAAGCTTGTTGATGCCAATAAAAGTTTACAGGCTTATATCATAAGTTTTGTTGATGGCAAACTTGCTCCAATGGCAATTGCTAAGCAGAAATCGGGGGAAGCAAAAATTCCTTTTACTCCAGTATTAAATCCAAAAAAATAATTTCGAAAGCTAAATTCTTTTCTTAAAAATGTAATTCTACATTTTCATAAATTTATTTTCGTTTCAATTTATTTAAAAAAAAAGACAAAATCGTCATTAATTACCCAAATAATGGTCTTTTTCTCCTTTTTTAGGTAAAAACAAACTTCTTTTCATTTGTTAAAATAACTCATAATATACTTACAATTAACACTAAGGACAACGTGTCCCGAAATGGGTTTAATGAGTATCAGCGTGTTGGGAGCATCTTTTTTTTCTGGGACGACCCATCCAAGCTTGAATGGGGCAACCCGGAAAAGCAAGTAGACACCTTTAGGCTTGGTGGTGTCATCACTGAAAAGCATGTAGACACCTTTAGGCTTGGTGGTGTCATCCCTGAAAAGCATGTAGACACAAAAAAGCTTGAATGGGTCGACCCGGAAAAGCAAGTAGATACCTTGAAGCTTTTATGGGGTATCCCAGAAAAGCAAGACGACACCTTCAAGCTTTTTTGTGTCGTCTCAGATTTCTAGGACGACACCTCAACACTTAAAGCACATACACTTATATTCTGGGACTATTCATTTACATTTATTTGTGCTTATATGTTTATTAAAGATATTACCTTTACGCATTTTTCAGGTGCCTTAAAAAAAAATGACTTCATAAACACAAAAAAAAGACACAACCTATAAATATAAGTTGTGTCTTATGAAAATATTTTAATGAAAAAATGTTTTTATTGAAGCAAATGTATCCTATTTTCTTTACACTTTTCGAATACGTTGATTAACTATTTCAGCAATTTTATCAATACTAATTCTGTCTTGTTTCATCGTATCGCGCTCACGGATAGTCACAGTATTTGTTTCTAAAGTTTCGTTATCGATAGTAATGCAATATGGAGTTCCGATAGCATCCTGACGACGGTAACGACGACCAATAGAGTCCTTTTCCTCAAAACTGCACATAAAATCCATCTTTAATGCATCCATAATCTCACGGCCTTTCTCAGGCAAACCATCCTTGGCAACCAATGGAAGCACAGCTACTTTAACAGGCGCCAACACAGGTGGAATGTTTAAAACAACTCTTTCGGAACCGTCTTCCAGTTTTTCTTCCTTATAAGAATGACTTAAAACTGCAAGGAAGGTACGGTCCAAACCAATAGAAGTTTCGATAACATAAGGCACATAACTTTCGTTAAGTTCAGGATCGAAATACTGTAATTTCTTACCGGAAAACTTTTGATGTGCATTCAAATCAAAGTCGGTGCGAGAGTGAATACCTTCGAGTTCTTTAAAACCAAATGGGAATTCGAACTCAATATCAGTAGCTGCATTTGCATAATGAGCAAGCTTTTCGTGGTCGTGGAAATGATATTTACTTTGAGGAATGCCTAACGAAAGATGCCATTTGATACGTTCCTGTTTCCAGTATTCAAACCATTTTAGCTCTTCGCCCGGACGAACAAAAAATTGCATTTCCATTTGTTCAAACTCACGCATACGGAATATAAATTGACGTGCAACAATCTCGTTTCTGAACGCTTTACCTATCTGAGCAATCCCAAAAGGAATTTTCATACGACCTGATTTCTGAACATTAAGGAAGTTTACAAAAATCCCTTGTGCAGTTTCGGGACGAAGATATATTTGATTTGAATCTTCGCTCAACGAACCCATTTGAGTTGAAAACATAAGATTAAACTGACGAACATCAGTCCAGTTGCGTGTACCCGAAATCGGACACACTATTCCAAGTTCCTCAATTAATGTTTTCACATCCGCAAGGTCTTCTCTTTCCAATGCCGAATAAAATCGTTTGTTTATAGCCTCGATCTTCGCAATGTATTCTACTACGCGAGGATTTGTAGTTTTGTATTGCTCTTCGTCAAAAGTTTCGCCAAATCTTTTAGCTGCCTTTTCAACTTCTTTATTTATCTTATCCTGAATTTTGGCTACATGATCTTCGACCAATACATCAGCACGATACCTTTTTTTCGAATCTTTATTATCAATCAAAGGATCGTTAAAAGCATCCACATGACCCGACGCTTTCCAAATAGTTGGGTGCATAAAAATAGCGGAGTCAATACCCATAATATTTTCGTGATATTGCACCATCGCCTTCCACCAATACGCTTTGATATTGTTTTTCAGTTCAACGCCATTCTGACCATAGTCATAAACAGCAGCCATTCCATCATATATTTCGCTCGATGGAAATATAAATCCATACTCTTTGGCATGGGATATTATTTTCTTAAAAATTTCTTCGTTATTTGCCATGCTGCAAAAGTAAACAAAATATTTTAAAGTTTATTTATGCTTATAAAAAGAATGTAAAGTTTTAATTTTTGGAGTTACATTTTTTACTATTTTTTATAATTTTTCTTAGTATTATTTTTTCTTTTATTTTATTTAATAATATTTATAGTTCTAATCAATCTTTTTTTAGTAATTTTACACATTATATTTTTAAAAAGAATAATCATGCTTAATACTGTAAAAGCAATAGTAAGAAAAAAGAAAATTGAGCTGGAAGAAAAGATTAAAATTCCAGAAGGCACCCGATTATTAGTTACTATTTTATCGGATGACGAAACAGAAACGTTTTGGCAAAATGCAAGCAAAAGTTCTTTAGATAAAACCTGGAATAATAAGGAGGATAATGTATATGCAGAACTTCTCCAAAAGTAAAATAGTACTTATCAAATACCCTTTTACTGATTTAGAAAACTTCAAAGTTAGACCAGCAGTTATTATTAGTAAAAGTTTATATGATGATATTTTCATTGTTCCATTAACAAGTAGAACTTCTTTTTTAGAAGACGATGAATTTATTCTACATGATTGGAAAAAATCAGGATTAAACGTAGAAACTGCTGTTAAAAAAGGAATATTTACGATAGAATCAAATTTAATAATAAAAGAAATTGGACATTTATCTCAACACGATTTTATAAATCTTAAAGCAGCTATTTTAAAATGGCTAGAGTTTTAATTATTGATTCTACTTTT
>CAYRBL010000200.1:3623-6530 GCA_964422385.1 uncultured Bacteroides sp. | reverse complement strand
AATAACTATAAAAAAAGAAGCCTTCACTATATAAATAATGAAGGCTTCAACTTAAAAAATATTTGAATTAAAATTCCTCAATCTCTCCTTTTTCGTCAATCCAAGCTTGTTTAAAAGACAAAAGTTCTTCAACAACCTTGTCTTTAAAATCAACTTTTTTCTCTTTTGCATTCAAAGGTAAATCATAAGCTGCACGAATGTAATTATGAATTTTCTTAGAACTAATTTTAACGTAAATAGCGTCTACATCAAGCTCGCTATGTATGTCGATATGGAAATTTTGTTGCTCTTTCTTGTCGGCTTGCTTCTCTGTTTTTATCCAAACGTCTTCGCCTTTCTTTAAATATATTGTATAGTTATTCTTTTCTAGCGCATATAAAACATTTCTGTTGGACAGACTAAAGCCATAGTATTTTTTAAAGACTCTATGCAAAGTTGTAGCAGCAAAAGTAAGTTCATTGGTCTTAGTAAAAGGTTCATCTTCGATTTCAGGAAGGCAAGTTTTAATAAATTTAACCAGAAAATGTGTCTGATCTTTTGAAAGCATGTTATATTTTAGTTTTTTTGCCATAATTTATACGTATTAATTTTTTCTTAGTAATATTATTGTATGTTGTAATCGCTTTTGCTTATCAAAATATCCTTTTTTATATAATAAATAATATCTTTGGGAGTATCTTAAGAAAGTTTAGATGCTAACTAAATCTTAAGTCTTAAAAGAAACCTAAAAAAATAGGTGTTAAAATTCAGATTCTATAAATAGAAATCAAATTGCGTTTCAAAAATAAATAATTTTCTTAAATGAAATACATTTTTATTCAAAAAAATTATTTAAAAACTGTTAATGAAACAAACGGAAAGTAAATTTGATTTAAGATTAATAAGGTTTAACTAAAACTTATACACAACGCTAGTCATAAAGAACCTACCTGGCGACAACTCACCTTTAGAATTGGTAAATCTAGTGTTTAATAAATCCTGAATAGAAAGCGAAATATAATATTTATTCTGATATTGAAGAGATATTCTTCCATCAAAAGTAGAACGACTATCACTTTGGGTAATATTATCATCATCAGACCACTGTTTATCTCTAAAATTATAGATTAAAACAACACTTAAATACTTTGAACGATACTCTATATTAGAAGAGAAAATATGAGGAGGAACTTCCATAATATATTTACCAGTAAGGTCTTTATCAGAGCTCGACGAATGATAAGAAGAAATCTTTGAGTTTTGATAAGCATAACTTGCTGTAACTAATACATACGGATTGACTCGTGCAGTAAGCATAAGTTCAGTACCATATATCCTTGCATCGCCAACATTCTCTCGTTTCATAACAGCTTTCATCGTGCTACCTCCAGTATAAACGCTATCGCCATTGCTAACGAAGTATTGGAAGTCGCTACCCAAAGAATAATAAAAAACATTCTCAATAATGATTCTATCTTTGATATTATATACATAACCAGCTTCGATATTATTAATATTTTCTGGTGTTAATTGAGGATTAGCAAGCTTAAAACCTTTCGTAACGTTTCCATTCTTGCACATATCATCAAGAATTGGTGCCCTGAAACCTTTTGAATAAGAAACATAAACCTTACTATTCTTTTTAAACTGATAAAGGGCAGCAATCTTAGGACTAATAGAAGTCCAGGAATTATTAGTAAAGTTAGTAGGATAATTTGTCATGAAATCAGTAAGGCTTGTAGGTTCGGCAATGGTAAAACTGCCATCTCTAAATTGAGCAATATCGAATCGTAAGCCCGTAATGATTTTAATTTTGTCGTTATAAATACTCAATTCGTGTTCTGCAAAGAGTGCACCGAAGTTCATACGGCCTTTATTGGTCAATATATCTGTAGATGTTTTGTAATTGTCTTCCGAGTCTACGCTGCCTTGTTTAATATCTAAACCAATAGTTAGATTTTGGTTTTTTGCTATCATTTTACTCGCGTTTAACCAAAGCCCAAAGTCCTGACGATAGGCATCCGTATTATATAAGGTATATTTCCCAGTATTTTTCTTTATAGTTTCGTTTTGTCGAATATAATGTTCCATTTGATAAAAAGCATTAGATGCAATCTTAATTCCTTTTGAAAAACCATTATAAGTTCCCCTAACAAAATTGGTAACATAACGGTTGTAACCTCCCTCCTCTTCAATAATCTTGTTGCCATCGCCCATTTTATCATCATTGAAATTATATTCAATTTCTACATTATTATTCCTGTCAAATTGATAACCCAATTTAGCAGCACCATTATTCTGCAACAAATAAGTTTTGGAACTATAGCTATTATAATTACTATCGGGAGCAACTATATAACCATCACCTTTGCGATAAAAACCATTCAAACTCCAATATAAACCCTTATCATTTTTAATCTTTGAACCATCCAAAAACACACTACCACCAGAGGTATTATCAGAACCATAAAATGCCTTAAATTTACCTTCGAGTTCCTTAACGGGCTTATGAGTAATGATATTTATAACGCCGCTCATCGCACTTCCACCATAAACAGACGAGCCTGCACCACGTAAAATTTCAATTTTATCAATATTATCTGGATTAATCCTATTCCAATCAATACTTCCCCCATCCGTTTTATTTATAGGAACCCCATCAAGCAAAATTAAGGTACGTTGCGCACTATTTAAACCACGCATTGTAATGCCAGAGTTCTTCGAAAAAATACCATAATCTCTATCCACGTTTACACCGGGAATCATTCTTAATAAATCATCGCCAGTCAAAGCGGGATAATTCTCTATTTGATCTTTGTTAATTATCGAAACACTTGCAGGAATATTTATAGGATTAATTTGCGTGCGTGTTGCAGTAATAAAAACCTTATCGAGTTCAATAGTATCGGTTAATTTGCTTTTAGGATT
>CAYRBL010000200.1:0-3523 GCA_964422385.1 uncultured Bacteroides sp. | reverse complement strand
TAACATTTCCCCAATTTGTAACTGCACTTCGTTTTAATTTTAAAGAAATAGATGCCTTATTCCTTTCTTTATCCATCGTCATAAAAGTCCAGGTTTCTTCAGCATTTACACCTTTATAAATGGTATAATTAAAAGAAAAATTAGTAGCATTCATCCCGCTATCGATAGCTATTTGCGAAGTTCCGTTGGTATTAATTACAATGTTAAAATAAGTAATATTTGCATTACTTTTAGATGCAATTACACCTACTTTTACTTGCGCACCTATTGGCAAAGTGGTATCGCTCCAAATATATCCTATTTGTTTTATAAATTCGATTTTAGGAGCCTTTGTAGCTTCCTCTTTTTTACAAGACATTGTTATTAGAATAAAAAGTATACAAATTATCCCAATAATATTCCATTTACGATTTGTTAGTATCTGCATCTCGTTAGTTTAAAAAAATCCCAATAAATGGGATTAATTATTTAATTTTTTCATTCCTTTTATAAAAGAAATTCTAATTATTTACTCCTTTTTGGCTAATGAAGTCTTGATTCCTTTTGCAGCGGCAGCGCCAATCAATCCACCTGTAAATCCTGCAGCGAAATGGGTTGAAACTGGGAATAATAATCCAGTCATTAAAGATGGATAAAAATATCCGGTAGTTAGATGTATTATTTCGCGCGAAAGCGGAATTATCATCCAACTTATTCCACATACCAAAGCTACATACCAAATTTTAGTTTGTAATTTAGGTATTCCGTTCAACAACATATCCATTACAAAGCCTAATATCATATATTCTATTGCCATAAATGGATCGTCAAAAGCCAATACATTTGCGAATAATAATATGGAAGCACCTGCACAGCTTATCAATGTGGCAAATCTAAATCTGGAAAAAGAATAGGCTGATATCAATAAAAACATAAATAATACTCCTTGTTTGCCCGGTAACTTCATTGGCATGCGCAATTTTGCGTGCAAAGTTACAGCAAGCATCCCGATAAGGAAAAGGAATAAAACCTCTACGATAGTTGCGAATGTTTTATTCGGTAATACTTTTAATAAACTCTTTTGGAGCACTCCTGTATTGATATTCTTCATTGTTTGTAATTTTTTCTACAATTAAAGTAACTTTTTTATTTTTGATAATCGGACGTGGCCACGCTTCAATAATTATGGTACTTTCTGCCGGTATTGGCAAATATTCTTTCGTAAGTATAGTATCTAATTTTAACACTTCATTTAGTTGGTCTTTTGTGAAAGTACCTGTCAATTCTCGCAGGTTTTTTATCCACAAAACTCTTCCATCATTCCCATTATAGCGCAATCCTACTGCGGCAAGCGAACCTATAACTCCAATCTTTTCTCCAGTTAATCCTACGAGATAAATATCGGTTTTTTCAGCTAATTTATGTGCATCTTCCTTGGTTAATATCTCGCATTTGGCTCGGCGTCCCCAATCTTCAACTTCTGGAGTAATTTTATCATAAGCTGCTATACATAAGCCCACATCAGAGCCATCTGCACTTTCGGTAAGCAAATGTTGAACACAAAATTCTTTGACATCATCAATATTACTGATAACATCCACAACGATACTTGCCGAACTATTATGGGATGTAAAAGGGATTTTTTCGTGCACATACAACTGATGTCTGGTAACATTTTGGATATTTGCCAGCTTTTTCTCCTCCAAACCTGCAGCAAGAGTACGGGCCAAGTGTCCTGTACCTCTGCTTTGTAAGTTATCGGTGTCATCAATTGCTATTATGTATTTCATAGGCTGTTTAAAGTGGCAACAAAGATACTAATTATTTTCGTATTGAAATATTATACACGTTGATTTGTTTGATTAATTTTCTTCCAACTCTTGTTTGAATTTATCAAAAGCTTGTTTAATCAGCACATCAAACTCATTATGAAAGTTGTCGAAAGCTCTTACAATCTTTCTACCTTCTTCGGTGAGGCAGGTATTGCCACCATCGGCGCCACCTCGTGTAGTTTCGAGTATCGGGAAGCCTAATCTTTCTTCAATCTGCTGAAGATTGTTCCAGGTTTTGCGATAAGTCAAATTTAATTTCTCCATTGCAGCCTTCAACGAACCTGTTTCGTCTATTGCTTTCAACAATATCCATTTGCCATCGCCCAATATACCTTGCTCATCTGCTGTCTCCAGCCAGATTTTATAATTTAAATTTATAGAAGAATATTTTGATTCCATACCATTATTATTTATGCAAACAAAAATAGTATAAATATCTTTATAAATGTAAAATTATTACATAATAATTCCGATTATTATTTTACAGGATTTGCTTTATAGAAATCGATGGTGTCTTTAATTCCTTTTTCGTAAGATGTTGGTGTAAAATCAAAGCGTTTTTCGAATTTCGAAGAATCAAAATCATATTCGAATTCGTTTTGATAAAGCATCTCCATCGACTCTTTTACGATAGGCACAAAGAATGCAACAATTTTTAAAATAAATTTATTTAAAACAGTATATTCAGCTTTCACACCATAATTTTTAGCAGCTATTTTTATCATTTCCTCACTTGATAAAGCAGGATGTGCAGTTGGCAGATGCCAGGTTTGTCCATAAGCATCTTCTGATTTGGCAAGCAAATATAAGGCTTTTCCGCAATCGCCTGTGTAGGTAAAAGAATGTTTTAAATTGGCATTTATTAAACATTGTGCTTTCTTTCCTTTCATCATTTTATCGAAAGCAAACATATATAACCCACTTACTTTTTCGGAATACGGACCATAAAAATCTGCAGAACGAGCAATCATTGCCTTAATTTTATTATTTTTCATTTCCGTAAGTAGCATGTTTGCAATGTCTGCACGCACTCCACCCTTTTTGCTGCAAGGATTGAAAGGCGTTTCTTCCGTCATCTTTCCCTCCACTTCTCCGTACATATATACGTTGTCGAAAAAGATTAAACGAGCATTTTTTGCAATGCAAGCATCTATAGTATTGCGCATAAGCACCGGCCAATGCTCTTTCCAAACTTCATAATCATATTTGATTCCTACAAGCAAATACACTATCGAATTTTCGTCGATTGCATCTTCCACTTCTTTATAATAATTAAGATCGGCTTTTAGGATTTCTATTCCATTAATAGATTTGGGATTTCTGCCTACCAGTTTTATTTTTTCGTTGTTACAAAGCAATTCGTTAACAAGTACATTTCCAATTGCCCCACCGGCACCTAAAATAATATGTTTTGATTTTGTTTCCATTCTTATTAAACATTTTTTTAAAATAAAAGTTGGGGGAATAATGATTTTTGTAATTCTTATTTTTTTAAAAAACCTTATTCCAGGTTGCCAACCTTAGTATAAAAGCAACACCCCCGACAATCTTAAACCTTATTAGCTTATTTAGTATTTTAATAAGGTAATAAGGTTAGTGTTTTCATTCATGTCATATTTATACTAAGGTTTATTAATTGAATAAGGTTTTAATTGTTTATATTTAGTACATGACAAAAAATGTAGAGTACTAAATATGAACAATATATGTTA
>CAYRBL010000199.1:4855-6531 GCA_964422385.1 uncultured Bacteroides sp. | reverse complement strand
TTAGGAGTATTCTCCAACATGTTTCTCCATTCCAACGAAAATAACATCTTATCACTTTGCGCTCTTGGACTCCACATTGCTGGACCTTTCGAACGGTTAAGCATACGGAATTGTATCATGGTTTTGTCAGTTACTATTCCTGTATAACCTCCCAATGCATCTATTTCGCGAACAATTTGTCCTTTGGCAACACCGCCAACGGCAGGATTGCACGACATTTGAGCGATAGTATCGAGGTTCATTGTAATCAATAATACAGATGAGCCCAAGTTAGCAGCAGCAGCAGCAGCTTCACAACCTGCATGTCCTGCTCCTACTACAATTACATCATAAGTTTTAAACATTTCTTGTTTCACGTGGAACGAGTCTTATTAGTGTTTATAATCTCAATTAATTATTTTATTATTATCCTGAATTTGATTAAAAATATATGCCTTATCAAAGTCATATAACAACAAAAAGATATGACTATTGTTTCAACAGTTCATATCATACGTATTAATATCTAAATTTTAAATGAAATTTTGCAGCAAAGATAAGCAATTATCTTCTTTTTCTCTCATAGTATTTTTGTCGGCTTTAGTTTTGTCTTTATAACCTAACAAATGCAAAACACCATGGATAATAACTCTTTTTAATTCTGTATCGAAAGGAACTTTAAATTTATCGGCATTTTCCTTAACCCTATCAATGCTGATGTAGATGTCACCATTGATAGTTTTACTGTTTTCTTCGTTATAATTAAATGTGATAATATCGGTAAGTGTGTCGTGATTAAGATACTTTACATTCATTTCAGCCAGAAAAGTATCGTCACAAAAGATATAATTAAGGTCTCCGGCTTTCTTATTCTCTAATTCTATAGTCTGCTTAATCCATTTCTGAATTATTCTTTTATTCTTTAAATTATAAGATATATTCTCGGTAAAGAAACTTATCATACGCTTATTTTAATCCTTTTTTTGTACTTCTTTAGTTTCTTTTCCTAAACTATATGCTTGCAATTTCTGAATACGACCTGATGCTATATTATGATTGATACTTGCAATTTCAAAAGAAATCTCCACAGTACTACCATTATTAGTAAACTTAACACCATCGGCTAAGGAAGTCATAAGGAAGATGCCATTGCCTTTTGATTCACTAAACTCAACTTCTGTTGGGTCTGGGATACTTTTCAAGTCAAATCCATTACCTTCGTCTTTAATAACAAAAACTAAAGAGCCATCGTTCTGTCTGAACTGAAGATATACTATCTTCTCAGCATTAGATTTATTGCCATGAAGCATAGCATTCTTAACGGCTTCGGTTATAGCTATAGATATGTTGCCAAAGAAGGTGTTGTTTATATTGTTTTCGTCACAAATATCCTCTATAAACTTCTGAACTATGTTCAGGTTCTCAATTTTTGATTCCAGTTTTAATTCCCTAAGTGTATTCATTTAGTCAAAGTTGTAAAAATATTCATTTACTTTGTTTTTATAAAAAGAATTCAGAACAGGAGGTACCGTTTTGAGTAAGTCCAGTTCATTAGATTTTGTTCTCTTATACTGAAAAAATTGATTTGGGTTACCATAATTTTTATCTTTTGCTTCAATAGATTCTCTTTTCTCTTCTTGATCCCTCTTCATCTCTGCTTTTTCGTGTTCTAACAATCTTGTTAAAATTTGTTTCTG
>CAYRBL010000199.1:0-4755 GCA_964422385.1 uncultured Bacteroides sp. | reverse complement strand
GCAAGATTATTTACAGATGTCATGATATACTGCTGGCGTCCTACTGCATTATTGTTTTGATAAGTGCCAAAATAACCTACGGTATTCATCGCTAAAAGATCGTTCAAAACCTTTTCCACATTATCATTAATTAAACTAATTTCTTTATTAATGATAGATTCTATTTTAGCTTGTCTTTTACTTAAAACCAACAAGGAATCTTCAACCATCTTAAGGTCATCTTTTATGTTACCTTGCTCATTTATCACCTCTTTATATTTTGGATCTTTTACAGAAGTAACTCCTGTTTTCTTCATAAGCTCTTCTTGTTTAAAAGATATCGTAATAAGATTCTTTAATAAAGCTCTTATTGCTTCAGCATCCTCCTCTTCTTCTTCCATCTCATTTTTATCTTGCTGTTCTTTCATCTTCTGAGCCATCTCTTCCATCTGTTCGGCTGCTTTCTGTTGCGATTTAGCAGCTTTTCCACTTTTCTTTTTCCCTAATTCCTCCGAACTATTTTGTTGTTCTTTGCTTATTTCTTCTTCTTTCTTCTGATCTCGGTTAAGTTCTTGTGGCTTTTCTAACTCCTGATTTTTCTTCTCCAAATCATCCATATTCTTTTTGAAATCCTGGAAATCTTTGTTGAGTTGGTCTTGTTTTTCCTTATTCTTTTCAGCGTCTTTATCGCCTTTCTTCGATTCTTCTGCTAGTTTCTTCTGTTCTTGCGCAAGCTTATCTAATTTATCAATATTCTCACTCAATTTCTTTTCAAACTCAAGTTTTTTAAAGATTTCAAGGTTGCGATCAAGTTGTTTTAAGACATCTTCGGAGTTCATCTTCATTTTCTCCATCATTTCATTAACTTTATCTTTATCGATGTTCTCCATCAGCTTTTGAAGTTCTTCAAACTTCTTTTTCATCTCATCATTCATAATCTCATCAAAAAGCTTTTCTAATTCTTTTTGCTTAAGCATTATTTCTTCATCAAGCTTTTTATATTGCTGCTCTTTCTGTGTATTTTCCTTATTCTGAAGTTTAATATTTTCTAACTCCTTTTGCAATTGCTGCTGTTTATCCAATAATTCTTTTACCTGCTTCTTTTCTTCAAAATTCAAAGTTTTTTTATCAATAAGTTTTCTATTAAGATCCTTTACTTGTTTCTGAAGTTTTTTGGCATCCAACATTGCCTTTTCCATATCATTTTTCAGCTCCTGATTATCTTTCTCAGTCTGCTTATCGATCTCTTTTAAAGTTGGTGCTTTAAACAGCATACGCTGCGTTCTGGAAGATTTACTGCCATTAATACCATCATTATCCCAAACCTCAAAATAATATTCTATTTCGTCGCCTGGTTCAGTAATTAGAGTAGTTAAATCAAAGTAATGCATGAACTGTTGTTGTGCATTGGTCTTATTAATGTCAATTAAAACCTCTTTTATTTGCGATTTAGAAGAATCTGTAGCGTTAGATGTGCGATAATGGAACAAAAGCTTATTAAAACCATAATCATCCTTAATCATACCTCTAAAATACATCCTTTTTTCGTAAACTGAATCCTTAAATTCTTCAACTTGGATGGTTGGAAAAGCATCAGGGACCACATTTATAGCATATACCAACGAATCATTTATCTTAAGATATGCATTTTCGGGTTTTACTGAATAATTAATACTCTTGCGGAAGGTATTTATATAATTAAAAATATTATTCCCATTATTATTAATAACAAAAGCTTTTTCACCAAAAGAAACCAAAAGATTTCGTGTATCTTTTGTAAAGAATCGCCACTCAACTTTAGTACCTTCAGGTATCACTATGTCGCCGGCGTTATCTATGTTTTCGTCCTTTTTGCCGGTATATGCGGGGTACTTCAATTTTATATCAAAGTTAAGGATAATAGGCTTTGGAATTATCTTTAAAGCATAAGGTTTAGTAGTGATTTCGGCTGCGGTCAACTGAAAATCGATACTTCTTTGCACACTTTTAAAGGTGTACTTAAAAGTAACGGTATTCAACTTTTGAAGTTTATATTTAATCCCATCAATTAATATAAAAGCCTCATCAGGGACATCGTTGCCCAACACTTTTACGTTAAGTTCGAAGTCTTCTTGTTGTATAGCTTCCAACTTTGTGTTAGTAACCATAAAAGAAAATGGAGCTGGTTTCTCGTAAAAAGTATTGTGTTGGATGATACGTTTTGAAGGCTCGGTAATAAAACTTGGCGCAGCAAAAAGAAGGATAATAATAAACAAAACAGGCGGAATGGCATACTTCAAATACTTCCTGTTGGCCTTAATGTCAATTGCGGTAGCAAAAGGAACGGGTTTAAGTTCATTTATCTTTTGATTAATACTAGCCTCTATTAAAGCAGCATCAGAAGTATTGGTATTGACATCCGAAATATGTTTTAGCTGTAGCGTATTTAAAAGTTTATCCTGAACATTTGTGAAGTGTTTTCCGATAATTTCAGCAGCTTGTTCATAGCTAATTATCTTACCAATTCTATATAATTTTAGTAATGGAAAAATAAAGAATCTACCTGTAATTATTAGCGAAAGCGATACAAAAGAATAGAAAATTACAGTGCGAATAAGGACGCTGAAATGCCCGAAATACTCAAACGTATTAATTAAAATAAAGAAGATGGCAAGCAAAGTGATGGCATAAATCAAGCCTTTTATCAGGAGGTTCTTGTAGTATTTCCTGATAAATTCATCCAATTTTTGTATTAGCAAATCATAGCTTGTCATTCAAATTACCTGTCCCCTTCTTATTATATAAATAGAAACTGCCTTCTATTATTAATTATTAATTCTTAATTATTAATTGTCTCAATCCCTTTTGCAATTCTCTTAAGTGTGTCATCCTTACCTATCAACTCGATAATTGTAAACAAATCCGGACCCATGCCGGCACCCACAATCACCAATCTAAGGCAGTTCATAATCTGGCCCATATTAAGAGAATTATCCGTGATGTATGAAACAACATTATCATGTAACGGTTCACGCTCGTGTGTTATTGTATTGTTAATAATCTCGGCGATACTTTTTAAATGTTGCGCGGTGTCGTCCTTCCAACGCTTCTTAATTACCTGCTCGTCGTAGGTGTCAGGAGCCACGAAAAAGAACTTCGATTGCTCCCACAATTCGCTTGTAAAACTCACTCTTTCCTTCACCAATTCTATGATGTGGGTAAGTTTGTTTAGATCACTATTTATGCCTTTTTCTTCTAATATTTTATTGAATAAAACAGCAATATTTTCGTTGGAATGCTGGCGCAAATACTGTTGATTGTACCATTTTGCCTTTTCTAAATCAAATTTAGCACCCGATTTACTAATTCTTTCTATCGAGAATGCTTGTATCAATTCTTCCATAGTAAATATTTCCTGCTCGGTGCCAGGATTCCATCCTAGGAACGCTAAAATATTGATAACTGCTTCAGGAAAATATCCCGATTCTCTGTATCCCGAAGATACTTCACCTGTTTTTGGGTCAGTCCATTGGGTTGGAAACACTGGGAATCCCAATCTATCGCCGTCTCTTTTGCTCAACTTTCCATTGCCATCAGGTTTTAATAATAATGGCAAATGTGCAAACTGAGGCATGGTGTCTTCCCAGCCGAATGCCTTGTACAACATTACGTGTAAAGGTGCTGATGGTAACCACTCTTCGCCTCTAATTACATGTGTGATTTCCATTAAATGGTCATCTACAATATTTGCTAAATGATAGGTTGGCATTCCGTCTGATTTAAACAAAACTTTATCGTCTAAAGTCTCTGTTTTAACCACAACATGACCTCTTATCAAATCGTTAATGTGCACTTCCTCATGTGCCGGCATTTTAAAACGGATAACATAAGGCGCTCCTTCTGCCAACAGTTTTTCTACTTCTTCCTTAGGCAGCGTTAACGAATTCTTAAGATATATTCTGGTTTGAGCATCATATTGAAATGATTTCTTTTCGGCTTCATATTGTTTTCGCAGGGCTTCTAAATCTTCGGCACTATCGAATGCAAAGTATGCCCAGTTGGTATTAACCAAGGTGTCACAATATTCCAGATACATTGATTTACGGTCCGATTGGCGGTAAGGGCCGAAAGGTCCGCCTACGTGAACGCCTTCGTCAAACTTAATTCCTAACCATGATAAGGAGTCTATTATGTATTCTTCGGCTCCCTGTACGAATCTTCCCTGGTCGGTATCTTCGATTCTCAATATCATTTTTCCGCCGTGTTTCTTAGCGAAAAGATAGTTGTATAATGCAGTTCTGACGCCGCCTATATGTAATGGTCCGGTTGGACTTGGTGCAAATCGTACTCTTACGTTGTTGTTCATTTGTGTGATTATTTCTTTTTGCAAAAGTACGGAAAATTGGGGGATTATCAATAAGATTAATACGTATGAATAATATGTGGGTAATTTTAGTAATAATACTTCATATTTATTCGTAAAAATTAATATTATTAAAAAAAGTATAAAAATATACATTTATTAGTAGTTATAAATTGATTTTAATAATTTCCATACATTTACAATAATCTGATTTAGTGTTGTAGATTTCTAAAAAGGCGTTTTACATTTTGAAAAGCATCAATATTTATTTTGCAGGGTTAATATTATATTAGAAATGGTTAATAATAATGTTGGGATGGTCAATATTATTTTCTATAGGATCAATAATATTTTCTACATGGTCAATAATATTGCTGACATGGTCAATATTATTTCTGATATGGTCGATATTTTTTTGGTTTGGTCATTTCAGA